>JAFGJG010000039.1 GCA_016929195.1 Thermoleophilaceae bacterium | reverse complement strand
GTTGAATGGGACGCCCAGGTCGTCGGCGAGGGGCGGTACCACTTCAGCCGCGATGAACCGCATGATGCCGTGGAGGGTGGCGAGGACGGATCTTCCGCGCACGGGGTAGGGCGTCCGCGGACCCTTGTTGAACGTTATGTCGGTCACCAGCTCGGCGTTCACCTTCATGGATATGGGTGTCGGGACGGTGACGTAGGCCCATCGAGCGATTACTGCGTTTCGCTTGAGTCGCCCCGGAGTGGATTCGAAGTTGTGAAGTGCGAACGGCACGCTTCCGAGGATCTCGAACTGCCCGAGTTCAAACGAGGAGTAGACGAGAGGGAAGAGGCGGTGCTTATTGGCATTCGACAGTTCCTGAAGCTCCCAGAGGCTGCGCGTGCCGGGGTTCTTCCTGCGGTGGTACGGCTGCAACCGCTCGATGATTGTCCGAGCCGTGGCGGAGACCCCCAGGATCTTGTGAAGCCCGCTGTCCGGGGTCGGCTGTCCTCGTTTCGGCCCCTTGCTTCGAAGCTTCGCGAACCTTGGGCCGCTGAGGAAGATCGGGAATGCAGAGGAGGTAATGAATTCGCGCTGCCGGAGCGGCGGGGTGTTGCCGACCATGAGCTGGAAGGCGAGATGGTCCAGCGCCGAATGCAGATTGTGGACGCAGTCGCCTATGAAGACATCCCACTCTGGGCTCGGGTCCTTGATGTCCTCCATCACAAGGACTGGCCGGCGTTCCTTGTTGGTCTGAAAGACGGTGGAGTACGTCTTTGGGTCGCGAAGGAACGTGGTTATGGATTCGCTGAGCGTGTGGAAGTGATCCTTCGCCCGCTCTAGCTTCAACTCCACGCCCTCTAGCGATGCCCGTCCCACAGGGCTACCCTCTCACTTGCTGATGGCAGGAGAAAAGCCCACACAGCCGACCCAGCCGAAGGGCATCGACCCTAAGACCGGGAAGCCCTACGAGCCCGTCGAGATTCCGGTGCCGAAGCGCAGCGAGATAGACCAGCTCTTGAAGCGGGCCGCTCGCCCGAAGCCCGCTAAGGGCTAGGACGCTTGCCGCCGTTGCCAGGCGGCACGGAAGTCACCTCAGCCAGAGCTTTGAGGGCATCCGCGTAAACCTGCTCGTCTTTCCTGAGCCCAATAGCGACGATCACGACGTCGGTCTCACGCACCTTGTAGACCATCCGATAGGCCGACCCGAGCTTGACCCTACGGCAGCGCTTGAGGGGGCCTGTCAACTGAATTCCGAGCTGGGAGGCAGCTCCCGGCTGCTCCAAGGCGAGCACTCGGTTCCCTATTCGCGCCTTCAGCTGTGGAAGGCCCTTTGCATGGGTCTTGGCAGTAGGCGTGAAGCGGACCGGGACTCGGTCAGTCTTCGTCGTCGTCCGCGTCGTCGCTGAGGCTCGGCGGCTCGCCGAAGATCTCTTCGAAGGAGTAGAGCCGCTCGCCACTGTCGATCTCTTCCAGGCTTCTCTTTATTTCCTGCATGAAGGGCTGGTCGCCAATGATTGCGACTGTTTCGGTCCAGCCCTCTACGGTGCTGCTCGTAATTATCGTCGTTTCCGCCGCGCCGATGGTCCGGCTCGCACCTCGAGGGCGTGCGTTGGTCACCGGGGTCATCCTTCCTCCCCAAGCAGCCGTGCAGCGGCCCGCTCGACATCACGAACTTCGCCGATGTCGGCCTGGTACTCAGTCGTCGCCTCACTGAGGGCATCCGCCAGTGCCCGGGCGTGCTCCCAGCTCATCGTGACGCGCATCGTCCAGGCGACATCCTCGTTCCCGACGCGGTGCGCAAGATCCAGGGTCACGTCGTACAGGCCCCCCTGCAGGTTGACCGCGTTGACGTAGACGCGAGGGACATCCTCGTCAGGATTTGGTCGCTCCAGAGGGGTCATCTAAGAACAGGGTCGGCAGGACAGACTGTTCGTATGATGATACGGACGGTAGCTGGACGCAATCTAGACCCCGCATGCCGCTTTCTAGAGCGGTTTGGGCGGGTCCGCGTGAGAGCCATCTTGCTTACCTAGGTTGGCAAGGAGACCTGGACGCGGCTGGCGCCGAGACCTAGCTGCGCGAGGCTCGCGCGAGCAGCTGGGAGAACATCGCCCCAGGCTCATGGCGGGCGTTGTAGCGCCACGCGAATTCGTCCAGGTAGGACTGGAGGTAGCGCGGCGACACCTTCTTGTACGCCCCGCGCATCCCGGTCTTCAGGTTTCCGAAGACGCCTTCAATCGTGTTCGTGTGGGTGTCGCCATCGACGTACATGCCCCGGGAGTGGTTGATGACCCGGTGGCCCAGGAAGTCGTAGCGCAGCGGCTTGTACGCCTGCCAGTCGTCGGTGAAGATCATCGACGCCGGGTTGACGTTGGCCTTCACGGTTCTACTAAGGGCGGGACCACGGCGCGACGGGATCACCCGGAGCCGTAGACGCCCGCCGCGCTCGACCATTCCGAGGATCGTCGGCTTGGCCTCACGGAACGCAGCAGCCTCCGCGCGGGTCCTGTGCTTGTTGCGCGGCCGGCCTCCCCAGGAGGTCTCGTCAATCTCCACATCGCCGGAAAGCGGCTCGTCGCCGTCGTCCTTCATGAGGTCGGTGCGGATCAGCTTCATCATCCGGTGGGCGGTCTTGTAGGTCACGCCCAGCTCGCGCTCAAGCTGCTTCGCGGAGATGCCGCAGCGAGTGCTGGCGACGAGGTACATCGCGTAGAACCACAGATGGAGGGACGTAGTGGACTTCTGGAAGATCGTCCCCTTCATGGGGTGGATATGAAGGCCGCAGGAATCGCAGGTGTACGACGCCCTGGTCTTGGTGCGGTGGAAGCGCCGGGGCTTCTCGCAGCGGGGACAGTCGGCCGTGTGGCCGTCAGGGGCGAAGCGCTCGCGCCAGAGGGCGTCGAGGCAGGCCGCGTCGTCGGGGTAGTTCTTCATGAACTCGATCAGCGAGTAGTCCGAGTCGGACGACTGTTGGCGGATCGGGTTGTTTCTGTCGTTCGCGGCCATGCCCACAGTATACATACCTTGAAGACATAAGTGTGACGTGGCTCACACTGCGGAGCGCGTGACGTTTGCCACGTGGCGGCCGCTCGCCCGGCAGCGCTGGCCGGAAGTACGCTGCCGCCAATGGGCGCGGACCTCCAGCCGATGGCGGTGGCTCCGCGGCCGCCCGGGGACTACGCGCCTGCCGCCGGCGGCCGGGCCGTGGAGGGGGTCCTCGAGGCCGGGAGCGCCGTCCGGGGCGCACGCGTCCTCCACGTGACCGTGTCCGGGGCGCGCGGGCGCCTGCCGGAGCAGCTCGGCGGCCTGCTTCCGCTCCAGGCGGGCGCGGGGGCGCAGGTCGAGTGGCGCGTGCTGTTCGGGGACCCGGAGCTGCGGGGCGTGGCCGGCGCGCTCCACACCGGCGTCCGGGGCGGCGAGAGCGCCATCACGAGCGAGCAATGGCGCGCATACGCGGACGCGTGCGCGCGGGTGGCGGAGGGGCTGGGGGACGCCCACGACGTGGTCGTCCTCCACGACCCGGGCGCGCTGCCGCTCGCCGCGGGGCTGGCGGGAGCCAGGCTGGTTTGGCACTGCCACGTGAACGCGGCGGCGGCCGAGCCCGCCGCGCTCGACCTGGTTCGGGACCTGGCGGACGGCTGCGACCTCGTGCTCGCGCCCGACGAGTCCTTCCTGCCGGCCGGCGTGGAGGGCCGCGCCGCGCCGCCGGGCATCGACCCGCTCGACTCGCGCAACATCGAGGTCGAGCCACGCCTGCCGGGACGCGTCGTGCGGCCGCTCGGCGTGGATCTCGACCACCCGTTCTGCCTCCACCTCCTCGAGCTCGACCGCTGGGACGACCCGCACTCGACGATCGAGTGCTTCCGGCTGGCGCGCGAGTTCGAGCCTGACCTCCAGCTCGTGCTCGCCGCCCGGCTCGACGCGGCCGCAAGCGAGGCGTGGCAGGCGGCCAAGGAGGTCTCCGACTTCGTGGGCGACGCGCCCGGCGTCGTGCTCCTGACCTCGTACGAGTCCCTGGGCGGCCTCGAGGTGGGCGCGCTCCAGCACCTCGCGCGGGTGGCGCTCGAGCGCTCGCTGTCGGAGGGCTTCGACCTCGGTCCCTGCGAGGCGCTCTGGAAGCGGACGCCGGTGGTCGGGGGGACCGGCGGCGGGCTGCCGCTCGCGGTTCGCAACGGCGTGGACGGCTTCCTCACGGACGACATCGAGGCCGCCGCGGCCCGGCTGGTCGACCTCGTCCGCGATCCCGGCCTGGCCGTGGAGATGGGACGAGCGGGTCGTGAGCGCGTCCGCGAGCGGTTCCTCGTGACCGCCGCCGCCGAGCGCGAGCTGCGCCTGCTCGCGGAGCTGCTCTGACGGTCGGTACCGTGGGGCACCCGTGAAGATCCAGCTCCCCGACGGCAGCCCGCTCGAGCTGCCCGACGGCGCCACCGGCGCCGACGCCGCCCGCGCCATCGGCGAGGGCCTCGCGCGCGCCGCGCTCGGGATCCGCGTGAGCGAGAACGGCACCGGCGAGCTGCGCGACCTCTCGGCGCCGCTGCCGGACGGCGCGAGCATCGAGATCGTCACGGGCAAGTCCCCCGAGGACGGCATGGGCCCGCTCTGGCTGATCCGCCACGACGCGGCCCACGTGCTGGCCACTGCGGTGACAGAGCTCTACCCGGGCGTGAAGGTCTCGATCGGCCCCCCGATCGACGACGGCTTCTACTACGACTTCGACTTCCCGGAGGGCGTGACCGTCTCGTCCGACGACCTCGAGCGCATCGAGCAGAAGATGCGCGAGCACATCAAGGCCGACGAGCGGTTCGAGCGCTCCGAACTGCCGGTGGCCGAGGCGATCGAGCGCTTCCGGGCCGAGGGCCAGGACTACAAGGTCGAGCTGATCGAGGACCTCGTCAGGGACGAGGGCATCGAGTCCGTCTCGCTCTACCGCAACGGCCCCTTCACGGACCTCTGCCGCGGGCCGCACTCACCGAGCACGAAGCGCATCGGCGCCTTCAAGCTCACGTCGGTCGCAGGCGCCTACTGGCGCGGCGACGCGAGCCGCCAGATGCTCACCCGCATCTACGGGACCGCGTTCCTGTCGAAGGACGACCTCGAGGAGTACCTGCGCCGGCTCGAGGAGGCGCGGGCGCGCGACCACCGCAAGCTCGGCCGGGAGCTGGGCCTGTTCATGCTCTCGGACGTCGCGCCCGGGATGCCGTTCTGGCTCCCCAAGGGCACGCACGTCTGGAACGAGCTGACCACGCTCTGGCGCAGCACGAACGTGGACCGCGGCTACACCGAGGTGCGCACCCCGATCCTCTACGACGTCGAGCTCTGGAAGAAGTCCGGGCACTGGCACGTGTACCGCGACAACATGTACTTCACGGACATCGAGGACCAGCCCATGGGCCTGAAGCCGATGAACTGCCCCGCGCACTGCCAGATCTACCTGCGCGAGGCGCGCTCGTACCGCGACCTGCCGATCCGCTTCGCCGAGCAGGGCCTCGTCCACCGGCACGAGCCGAGCGGCACCCTCCACGGCCTGCTGCGGGTGCGCCACATCACCCAGGACGACGCCCACGTGTTCTGCACCGAGGAGCAGATCGAGGACGAGGTTCTCCGCTGCCTCGACTTCGGCTTCCACATCTACGACCAGTTCGGCTTCAAGCCGCGGCTCGAGCTCTCGACCCGGCCGGAGAAGCGCGTGGGCACCGAGGAGATGTGGGACAAGGCGGAGGCCGTCCTTCAGGGCGCGCTCGAGAGCCGCGGGCTCGAGTACGACCTGAACGAGGGCGACGGCGCGTTCTACGGGCCGAAGATCGACCTCCACATGACCGACACCATCGGCCGCTCGTGGCAGCTCGGCACCGTCCAGCTCGACTACTACATGCCGGAGCAGTTCGAGCTCACCTACACGGGCGCGGACAACGCCGAGCACCGCCCGGCGATGATCCACCGGGCGCTGATGGGCTCGTTCGAGCGCTTCATCGGCATCCTCATCGAGCACTACGCCGGCGAGCTGCCGCTCTGGCTGGCGCCCGTCCAGGCGATCGCGCTGCCGATCGCGGACCGCCACGTGCCGTACGCCCGCCTGGTCGCGAACGAGCTCGCCGCGAGCGGCGTGCGCGTGGAGCTGGACGACCGCACCGAGTCGGTGGGCCGCAAGATCCGCGACGCCGAGCTCCAGAAGGTCCCCTTCATGCTCGTGGTGGGGGACAAGGAGGAGGACGCGGGCAGGGTCGCGGTTCGCCGCCACCGGGAGGGGGACATCGGCGCGATGGCGGTGTCCGAGCTGGCCGAGAAGCTCGCCGCGGAAATCGCGCGGCGAGCCTAGGATCGCCGCTATACTCGCCGCGAATGACGGGCACAGAATCTCCGCGCACAGATCGCCCCTGACGCGCCCAGTGCCCATCCTCTCCCCGACTGACGCCCGCCTTTGACGTCCAGCTGGTCCCGTAACTAGTGCCGATCCCGCGTAAGTTCGATCGGCGCCCCCCGGAGCGCGACGAGACCCGCATCAACGAGCGGATCAGGGTCCCGCAGGTGCGGTTGGTCGGGGCGGACGGCAACCAGATCGGCGTCGTGGACACGGCTCAGGCGCTGAAGTACGCGCAGGAGCGCGACCTGGACCTCGTGGAGGTCGCCCCGGAGGCCCGCCCGCCGGTCTGCCGCGTGCTCGACTACTCGAAGTACAAGTACGAGCAGGAGCAGAAGGCCAAGCAGGCGCGCCGTCACCAGAAGCAGGTGAACGTCCGCGAGATCAAGCTGCGGCCGAAGATCGCCAACAACGACTACGAGACCAAGAAGAACCACGTGGTCCGGTTTCTCAAGGGCGACGACCGCGTGAAGGTCACGATCATGTTCCGCGGGCGCGAGCAGACCCACCCCGAGCGCGGCGAGGCGCTGCTGATGCGACTGGCCGAGGACGTGGCGGAGCTGGGCACGGTCGAGCAGTCGCCCCAGCAGGACGGGCGCAACATGACGATGCTGCTCGCGCCGAACAAGAAGAATCCCGAGCCGGCCGTAGCCGCCGGCTAGCGCGCTCCCTGCGGGCCGCGCGGCGTCTGCTTCAATAGGGCGCTGCCCATGCCCAAGATGAAGACGCATTCCGGCGCCAAGAAGCGCTTTCGCAAGACCGCCAAGGGCAAGCTCCGCGCGCGGCACTCCTTCACGAGCCACAACCTGGGCAAGAAGGACCAGAAGCGCAAGCGCCGGCTCGGCCGACCCGTCGAGGTCGCCAAGTCGGACGAGAAGCGCGTCAGGGAGCTCCTGCACAAGTGAGCCGCGTCAAGCGCTCAGTCCACGCGCGCAAGAAGCGGCGCGCCACCCTCGACCGCACCAAGGGTTACCGCGGTCAGGCGAAGTCGAGCTACAAGCGGGCGAAGGAGGCCCTGCTCAAGGCCGACTCCTACTCGTATGCGCACCGCCGGACCCGGAAGCGCGACTTCCGGCGGCTCTGGATCACCCGCATCAACGCCGCGGCGCGCCAGGAGGGCATGACGTACTCGCAGTTCATGCACGGCCTCGGCCGGGCGGGCGTGGAGCTCGACCGCAAGGTTCTCGCCGACATGGCCGTCCGCGACCCGGAGACCTTCCGACGCTTTGCCGAGCTCGCCCGGGAGGCGGCCGCTGCCTGATTGAGGTGGAGCCGCAAACTCACTTCCCGGGCGCCCAGCGAGGCGCCCTTTTTCGTTCATGATCACTTCCCCGCACAACGAGCAGCTCAAGACGATCCGCAAGCTCCATGACCGGCGCTGGCGGGAGCGTCTCGACCTGTTCGCGGCGGAGGGCGAGGACCTGTTGGACGCGGCCGCGGCGGCGGGCTGGGAGCCCGAGGTGCTCCTGCGCGCCGGCGAGGACGTCGAGCGCGACCTGCTCGACGAGGTCAGCACCCTGGGCTCCGGCACGCGCGTGATCGGCGTCTACCGGAGGCGCTGGTCGGCGCCGGGCGGCCGGCTGTCCACGTACCTGCACGCCGTGGACGACCCCGGGAACGTGGGGACGATCCTGAGGGCCGCTCACGGGCTCGCCGACGGTCCCGTGCTGCTCGGCCCCGGCTGCGCCGACCCATACTCGCCGAAGGCGGTGCGGGCCGGCATGGGATCCCTCTTCGCGCGGCCACCGGGCCGCGCGGAGCCGGCGTCCCTCGAGGGCACGCTCGTCGCGCTCGACCCGCGGGCCGAGACCGCGCTGGCCGGCGTGGATCCGGGCCCCGGCCCGGTCGTCGTCTGTCTCGGGGCGGAGCGGGAGGGGCTGCCGGGCGAGCTGCTCGAGCGCGCCTCGATCCGTGCCCGGATCCCGCTCCGCGACGACGGCCCGGAGTCGCTCAACGTGGCCATGGCCGCGACCGTGGCGCTGTACGAGCTCGCCAATAGGATGGCCGCCGATGCCTGAGCGCCCAAACCTCGAGGAGCTCCGGCGCGAGGCTGAGGAGGCGATCGGCGCCGCCGGCACGGCCGCCGAGCTCGAGGACCTGCGGGTCCGCTACCTGGGGCGCAGGTCGGCCCTGACGCAGGTGCTCCGCTCGATCGGCGAGCTTCCGCCCGACGAGCGCGGGCCGGTGGGCCAGGGCGCCAACGCGGTGCGCAAGGCGCTCGAGGCGCTGATCGAGCGGCGCGACACGGAGCTCGGCTCCGCGGAGCTTCAGCGCCGGCTGGCGGAGGACAGCATCGACGTGACGCTGCCCGGGGACCCGCCGCAGCCGCTCGGCCACCTCCACCTGATCTCGCAGATCCGGCGCCGGATGGAGGACATCTTCGTGGGCCTCGGCTTCTCCGTCCTGGAGGGCCCGGAGATCGAGTACGAGTACTACAACTTCACCGCCCTGAACCACCCGCCGGAACACCCGGCGCGGCTGCCGCAGGACACCTTCTACCTCGGCGAGCGCGTGCTGCTCCGGACGCACACCTCGCCGATGCAGGTGCGCGCGATGGAGCTCCAGGAGCCCCCGATCTACATCGTGGTCCCCGGGCGCGTGTACCGCCCGGACACGCCGGACGCCACCCACGTGCCGATGTTCCACCAGCTGGAGGGGCTCGCGATCGACGTGGACATCACGCTGGCCGACCTCCAGGGCGTGCTGCTCGCGTTCGCGCGCCAGATGTTCGGCGAGACGACCGAGGTGCGGCTGCGCCCCGGCTACTTCCCGTTCACCGAGCCGAGCGTCGAGGTCGACGTCTCCTGCTTCCGCTGCTCGGGCACCGGGCGCGTGGGGGACGAGCGCTGCCCCACCTGCCGCGGCGAGGGCTGGATCGAGATCCTCGGCTCGGGGATGGTGGACCCGAACGTGCTCGGCTACGTGGCCGGTAAGGGCTACGACCCGGACCGCGTCCAGGGCTTCGCGTTCGGGATGGGCATCGAGCGGATCGCGATGCTCGTGCACCAGGTCCCGGACCTCCGCATGCTGTTCGAGAACGACCTGCGCCTCCTGGACCAGTTCGGAGCGGGCCCGTGAAGGTCCCCGTCGCCTGGCTCCGGTCCTACTGCGACCCCGGCACGAGCGCCGAGGAGATCGCTGACGCCCTCACGATGTCCGGCGACAAGCTGGAGCGCCTCGACCGCTCAGGCGTCGGCGACCCGGCGGGTTTCGTGATCGGCCGAGTGCTCGAGGCCGAGAAGCATCCCAACGCGGACAGGCTCAGCGTCTGCGCGGTGGACGACGGCTCCGGCGAGGCGCGCACGATCGTCTGCGGCGCCCCGAACGTGGCGGCCGGCCAGACGGTCGCCGTCGCGCTGCCGGGGGCCGTCATGCCGGACGGCACGAAGCTCGGCGAGGCCAAGCTCCGCGGCGTCAGGTCGAGCGGGATGATCCTCGCCGAGGACGAGGTGGGCATCGGCACCGGCCACGCCGGGATCATGGTCCTGGACGACGGCGCCGCCCCCGGCGAGCCGCTGGCCGGTCACCTGCCGATCGCCGACGAGGTGCTCGAGCTCGAGGTCACGCCCAACCGGCCGGACGTGATGAGCGTCTACGGCGTCGCGCGCGACCTGCACGCCGTCACCGGGGCGGAGCTCGCGCCCGACCCGGCCGCCGAGGACGCCGAGGCCTCGGGCGGCGATCAGGCGGGCGACCACGCCTCGATCGAGATCGACCCGGAGATCTGCCTGCGGTTCACCGCCCGGGTGTTCGAGGACGTGAAGATCGGCCCGTCGCCGCTCTGGCTGAAGCAGCGGCTGCTCGCGGCCGGGCAGCGCCCGATCTCGAACGTCGTGGACATCACCAACTACGTGATGCTCACGACGGGCCAGCCGCTCCACGCCTTCGACCTCGACCGCGTGCGCGGCGGCCGGATCGTCGTCCGGAGGGCCCGGGACGGCGAGCGGATGACCACGCTGGACGACGTTGAGCGGACGTTCACGCCCGAGATGGCGCTCGTCTGCGACGCCGAGGGCCCGAGCGGGATCGCGGGCGTGATGGGCGGCCAGATCTCGGAGGTGTCCGACTCGACCACGCGGGTGCTGATGGAGGCCGCCACGTGGGTCGGGCCGAACATCATGCGGACGTCGAAGGCGCTCGGCCTTCGCTCGGAGGCGTCGGCCCGGTTCGAGAAGCAGCTCCACCCGGAGCAGGCGATCGCCGCGCAGCGGCTCGCGGCCCGGCTGATGGTCGAGCTGGCCGGCGCCCGCCTGGTGCCCGGCACGCTCGACGAGTACCCCGAGCCGCGGGAGCCGCGGACGGTCCCGCTCCGGCAGGAGCGCATCGAGCGCCTGCTGGGCGAGCGGATCGATCCCGAGCGCGTCGGCGAGATCCTCGGCCGGCTGGGCTTCGAGCCCTCCGGCGACGGCTGGGTCGTGCCCCCGTGGCGCGACAGCGACGTGCGGCGCGAGGTGGACCTGATCGAGGAGGTCGCGCGCGTGCACGGGCTCGACAAGCTGCCCACGACGCTGCCCGCCCGGCGCGCCGCGGTCGGGCGGCTGACGGGTGCACAGCGGCTCAGGCGGCGCCTGGAGGACGTGCTGCGCGACCGCGGCCTGAGCGAGACGGTCTCGTACTCGTTCACCTCGCCGCGCGCCCTGGAGCGGCTGCGGCAGGACGCGTCGCCGCTGCGGCTCGACAACCCGCTGAGCGAGGAGCAGAGCGTCATGCGCCCGCTGCTGCTGCCGGGCCTGCTCGACGCCGCGGCACACAACACCGCCCACGGGCGCGACGAGCTCGGCCTGTTCGAGTCGGCGCGCGCGTTCCGGGCCGCGGGCGCGCTCGACGCCGCGCCGGCGGAGTCGCCGGGCGGGGTGACGCCCGCGGAGGAGAGCCACCACCTGGCGGCGCTGATGACGGTTGGGCGCCGGGGCGGCTGGAGGACTCCCGAGCTGGCGGCCGACTTCTACTCGGCGCGCGCGCTGGTGGAGGTCCTGCTGGCCACGGCGGGAGCCGACTGGCGCGCGGAGCCGTCCGAGCACCCGTTCCTTCACCCGGGCCGGCAGGCGTCCGTCCACGCCGGCGACCGTGAGCTCGGGTTCGTCGGCGAGCTCCACCCGGAGGTGGCCGGCGCGTGGGAGCTCGAGCGCCCCGTGGCGGTCCTCGAGCTCGACCTCGACGCCCTGGAGAAGGGGGCCGACGACGTCTACCGCGACGTGACGAGCGTGCCCGCGGTCCGGCAGGACATCGCCGTGGTGGTGCCCGACGACGTGCCCGCGTCCGGTGTGGAGGCGGCGGTGCGCGCGGGCGGCGGCGACCTGCTCGAGTCGCTGGCGGTCTTCGACCTCTACCGGGGCGAGCAGGTGGGTGGGGGCCGGAAGTCGCTCGCGCTCCGGCTGGAGTTCCGGGCGCCCGACCGGACCCTCACCGACGAGGAGGTGGCTGAGCGGCGCGCCGCGATCGAGCGCGAGGTCGAGAAGCTGGGAGGGGGGCTCCGTGCCTGACGGCGGCACGCGCGTGGCCGTGCTCGGCGCCACCGGCTTCGGCGGCGCGCTCTGCGCCCGCATCGTCCACCGGCACCCGTCGCTAGAGCTGACGGTCGCCACGGCCCGCGCCGAGGCGGGGCGGCGCCATGACGAGCTCTACCCGCGCTACGCGGTGCCGCAGGTGCTCGAGGAGTTCGACGCGGACGCGGTGGCCGAGCGTGCCGGCGCGGCGCTCGTGGCCTACCCGCACAAGACCGCCGCGCTGGCGGTCAGGCAGCTGCGCGAGCGCGGCCTCAAGGTCGTGGACCTGTCCGCCGACTTCCGGCTCGACCAGGCGGCCTACGAGCGCTGGTACCAGGCCCACGAGGCGCCCGAGCTGCTGGGCGAGGCCGTCTACGGCCTGCCGGAGGCGCATCGCGACGAGATCGCGGCGGCGTCGCTCGTGGCCGGGCCCGGCTGCAACTCCACCGCCGCGCTGCTCGCCACGCTGCCGCTCCGCGGCCGGATCGAGGACGCGGTCTTCGACATCAAGGCGGGCGTGTCGGGGGCCGGCCGCGAGGCGACGGAGGAGACGCACTACTCGTCGGCCGCGGAGAACGTGAACGCCTACAAGGTCGAGGGCCACCGCCACAGCGCGGAGATCGAGCAGGAGCTCGGCCCCGGCCGCTTCAGCTTCCTCACCCACCTCGTGCCGCTCGACCAGGGGATCCTCGCGAGCTGCTACCTGACCGTGCCCGGGCTGACGAAGGACGAGGCCGTCGCGCTCTACCGCGATGCATACGCGGCGGAGCCGTTCATCGACGTCGTGGACTCGGCGCCGCACACGCGCCACGTCCAGGACACGAACCGCTGCCGGGTGCACGTGACCGTCGTCGGCGACCGCACGATCGCCTTCGCCGCGATCGACAACCTCTGGAAGGGAGCGGCCGGGCAGGCCGTGCAGGACCTGAACCTGATGCTGGGCCTCCCCGAGACGGAGGGGCTCGAGTGAGCGACACGTTCTTCCGCTCGCGCTGGGTCGAGCGCCCGGCACACGTGACCGAGCTCGAGCCCACCGGACTGCCGCAGGGCTTCCGGGCCGCCGGCGTGGCCGCGGGCCTCAAGCCCGCGGGGCTCGACGTGGGCGTGCTCGTGAGCGACGCTCCGGACACGGTCTCGGCCGCCCGCTTCACCTCGAACGCGCGCGTGGGGGCGCCCGTGGTGGTGTCGCGGGGGTCGCGCACCGGGGGCTTTCGCGCGGTGGCCGCGAACGCCGCCCACTCGAACGTGGGCGACGGCCGGCGCGGGTACGAGACGGCACTGGCACAGCAGGCCGCGGTGGCCGAGGCGCTCGGGGTGGAGCCGGACCAGGTGGCGGTCGCGTCCACCGGCGTGATCGGCACCGAGCTTCCGCGCGAGCCGGTGCTCGCCGGACTGCGCTCGGCGTGCGGCGCGCTGGGCGGCGACGCCCGCAGCTTCTCGGAGGCGATCGTGACCAGCGACCGCTGGCCCAAGCGCGCCTGCCTGGCGGTGGAGCTCCCGTCGGGCACCGTCACGCTGTCGGCGCAGGCGAAGGGCGCCGGGATGATCTCGCCGCGCTACGCGACGATGTTCTGCTTCGTGCAGACCGACGCCTCGCTCGAGCCCGAGACGGCCGAGCTCCTCACCGGCGTCTGCGTGAAGCGCTCGTTCGACCGGATCAGCGTGGACGGGCAGCTGTCCACGAGCGACACCGTCGTGGTCCAGGCCGGCGGCGGGTCCGGCGTGGCCGTGCGCCCGGAGACCCCCGACGAGGTCGCCCTCGGCGAGGCGCTCGACGCCCTGATGCGCCAGCTGGCGCTCGAGATCGTGCGCGACGGCGAGGGGGCCGAGCGCGTCGGGCGCGTGGTCGTGCGCGGGCGCCACGACATCGTGGAGCCGGTGGCGCGGGCGGTGGCGAACTCGCCGCTCGTGAAGACCGCGATCAACGGCGCCGATCCCAACTTCGGCCGAGTGCTCCAGGCGGCCGGGCAGGTCTGGCCGCAGGACGAGGCGTTCGTCGCCGACCTCGAGATCGAGGGGCGGCAGCTCGTCTCGGCCGGCGACGCGGTGGACATCGACGCCGAGGCGCTCGCCCAGCTCGAGCGGGCCTTCTCGCAGCCGGAGGTGGAGCTGATCCTGACGGTGCCGGGCGAGGGCGGCGAGACCGAGGTGTTCTTCAGCGACCTGTCGGAGGGCTACGTGCGACTGAACGCGAGCTACACGTCATGAGGGATGTAGCAACCCTGCTCGAGGCGCTCCCGTACATCCGGGAGTTCCACGGCAGGACGGTCGTCATCAAGTACGGCGGCGCCGCGATGACGGACGCGTCGCTGAAGGAGGACTTCGCGCGCGACGTGGTGCTCCTCAAGTACGTGGGGATGAACCCGGTCGTGGTGCACGGCGGTGGCCCCGACATCACGCACTACATGGAGCGGCTGGGCATGGAGGTCCGGTTCGTGGACGGCCTGCGCGTGTCCGACGAGGCCACGGTCGAGGTGGCGAAGATGGTGCTGGTCGGGAAGCAGAACAAGGACATCGTGCTGCGCATCAACCGTCACGGGCAGCCGGCGGTCGGGCTCTGCGGGGACGACGGGCGGCTCTTCACGGTCCGCAAGCGGGTGGGCGAGACGGACGTGGGCATGGTCGGCGACATCGAGCGGGTGGACGCGAACGTGCTCAACCACATCGCCGAGGACTACATCCCGGTGGTGGCGTCCGTGGGCGCCGACCGCGAGGGCCGTTCCTACAACGTGAACGCCGACGCCGCGGCCGCCTCCGTGGCCGAGGCGCTCGGAGCGTTCAAGGTCGTGTTCCTGACCGACGTGGAGGGCTGGCGCTCCGACCCGGCCGACCCGGCCACCCGCATCTCGGAGGCGACGGCGGCCGAGGTGCGGGAGCGGCTGCCCGAGGTGAGCGGGGGGATGCGGCCGAAGCTCGAGGCGTGCCTCCACGCGCTCGACGCGGGTGTGGACAACGCACACATCCTGGACGGGCGCCAGCCGCACTCGCTGCTGCTCGAGCTGTTCACGAACGAGGGCAGCGGGACCAAGCTGTGGCCCTAGAGACGCTCCTCGAGCTCGAGCGGGAGGCCGTGATGGGCACCTACGCCCGTCAGCCGGTCGAGTTCGTGCGCGGGGAGGGCACGCGCCTCTGGGACTCGGACGGCAACGAGTACCTCGACTTCCTGAGCGGCATCTCGGTCACCCAGCTGGGCCACTGCCACCCGCGCGTCGTCGCGGCCGTGCGCGAGCAGGCCGGGCGGCTCGACCACGTGGGCAACCTCTTCTACACCGAGCCGTCGATGCGGCTGGCGCAGCGTCTCGCGGGCTCGTCGCTCGGCGGCAAGGTCTTCTTCTGCAACTCGGGGGCCGAGGCGATCGAGTGCGCCATCAAGCTGGCCCGGCGCCGCAAGCCCGGCGGGCGCTTCGTCACGATCGAGGGCGCGTTCCACGGCCGCACGATGGGCGCCCTGTCCGCCACTCCGCAGGAGACGAAGCAGGCGCCGTTCGCGCCGCTCGTGCCGGGCTTCTCGGTCGCGCCGCGCGGCGGCCCGGTCGAGGTCGGCGACGACGTGGCCGCCGTCATCATCGAGCCCGTGCAGGGGGAGGGCGGCATCCACCCGGTCGACCCGGAGCTCCTGCACGCGGCGCGCGAGGCCTGCGACGCGCACGACGCGCTGCTGATCCTCGACGAGATCCAGTGCGGGATGGGCCGCACCGGCACGCTCTGGGCGTGGCAGCAGCTCGGCGTGGAGCCCGACGTGATGACGGTCGCGAAGGGTCTGGGCGGCGGCCTCCCGATCGGCGCCTGCGTGGCCGCGCCCGCGCACGCCGACGTGCTCCAGCCGGGCGACCACGGGTCGACGTTCGCGGGCGGCCCGGTCGTCTGCGCCGCCGCCGCGGCCGTGCTCGACACGATCGACGACGAGGCGTTCCTCGCGGGCGTGCGGGAGAGCGGAGAGCGGCTCGCCGCGGGCCTGCGCGGCCTCGGGCTGGACGTGCGCGGGCTCGGGCTGATGCTGGCGTTCCGCGCACCGGATGCCCCGGACCTCGTCCGCCGCGCGCTGCTCGAGCAGCGGCTCGTGCTGAACGCGACCGGGCCGGACACCGTGCGCCTGCTGCCGCCGCTCAACGTGTCCGCCGGCGAGGTGGACGAGGCGGTGCGCCGGATCGGCGCGCTGGTGGGCTGACGTGCTGCTGTTCGCCTACGGCAGCAACCTCGCGCTGGACGGCGGCTTCGTCGGCCCCGCCGTGCTGCCCGACCACCGCCTCGAGCTGAACCGCCGTTCGATCCGCTGGGGCGGAGGGGTCGTGGACGTCGTCCCTGCGCTCGGCGAGCGAGTGTGGGGTGCCCTGTACGAGGTCGACGAGCCGCTCATGGCCGCGCTCGACCGCAAGGAGGGCGCCGGCCTGGCGTACCGGCGCGTGCGCGTGGAGGTGGAGCGGGGCGGCGAGCGCCTCGCCGCCCAGACCTACGAGGTCATCGACAAGGAGCGCGATGCGCCGCCGGCCACGCCGGACTACGCGGCCCTGGTGCTCGCCGGCGCGCGCGAGCGCGGCCTGCCGGCCGAATGGCTCGCGGTCCTGGACTCGGTGCTGCGCGGATGGGATCGGTGCGCAGCCGGCCGAGCCGGCCGCTTCCGCAACGGATAGCGTGCCCGGCCCGATGAGCGAAGAGCACACGCAGCTGCGCGCGGTCGGCTCCTACGAGGCCGAGCCCGGCGAGGTCGGGCGCGTCCTCCTGCTCTACTCGGGCGGGCTCGACACGAGCGTGATGCTCAAGTGGATCCAGGACGAGTACGAGGCCGAGGTCGTGGCGCTGACCGTCAACCTCGGCCAGCCGGGCGAGGACTTCGACGTGGTCCGCGGGAAGGCGCTCCAGCTCGGCGCCCTCGAGTGCTACATCGTGGACGCGCGCGAGGAGTTCGCGGACGAGTACGTGGCGCCCGCCATCAAGGCGAACGCGCTCTACGGGGGCGGCTATCCGCTGTTCACGGCGCTCGGCCGGCCGCTGATCGCGAAGCTCGCCGTGGAGAAGGCGCGCGAGTCGGGCTGCGACACGATCGCCCACGGCTGCACCGGCAAGGGCAACGACCAGGTGCGGATCGAGTCGACGGTGCTGACGCTGGCGCCCGAGATGAAGATCATCGCCCCGGTGCGTGGGTGGCAGATGGGCCGCGAGGAGGAGATCGAGTACGCGCGCGAGCACGGGATCCCAGTCAAGGGGGGGACCGAGGCGCCGCCGTACTCGATCGACGACAACATCTGGGGCCGCTCGTCCGAGGGCGGCCCGATCGAGGACCTCGAGGAGCCCCCTCGCGACGACGTCTTCCAGCTCGTCACGCTCCCCGAGGACGCGCCCGACGTGCCGCAGGACCTGGTCATCGAGTTCGAGCGCGGGCGCCCGGTGGCGGTGGACGGCGAGCGGCTGGGCCTCGTCGAGCTGCTCGAGCGCGTCGGCGAGATCGGGGCCCGCCACGGGGTGGGGATCGTCGACCACGTGGAGGACCGGATCGTCGGCCTCAAGGTGCGCGACCTGTACGAGGTCCCCGCCGCGGCCGTGATCCTGCCGGCGCACAAGGAGCTCGAGAAGCTCGTCGGCACGATCCACCAGAACAACTTCAAGCCGGCGCTGGACAACCACTGGGCGTTCCTGGTCTACGCGGGCCTCTGGCACGAGCCGCTCCTCTCGGACCTGAACGCGTACATGGACGCGGTGAACGAGCATGTGACCGGCTCGATCACGATGCGGCTCTACAAGGGCTCGGCGCGCGCGGTGGCGCGACGCTCGCCGAACGCGCTCTACGACCAGGCCCTGGCGGGCTTCGGCGAGTCGGGCGGCCTCTTCTCCCAGCAGGCGAGCCCGGGGTTCATCGAGCTCTGGAGCCTCCAGTCGCGCATGGCTTACAAGATCCGGAACCGGGAACAGGAGAGCGAATGAACACGCGCGGATATACGGTGATCGGCTGGGTCGTGTGGCAGATCGGCACCCGCGTCGCGAAGCGCAAGATGGCCCAGAACCGCGTCAAGCTCGGCGCCCTGGCCATCATCGCGCTCGTGCTCGTCGGCGGCATCCTCGCCGCCAAGGCGAACGACGGCGAGTAGCCCCCGCGGAACACTCCGCAACTAGCGGAGCCACCCCCGGGAGCGGTCCGGTCCCGACCCTATATTCGGGACCCCGTGACGGCGGTCCACCTGCATGTCCATTCGGAGTACTCGGTCCTCGACGGCGCCTGCCGCATCGACGCTCTGGCCGAGCGCGCGGCGTCCTTCGGCCAGCCCGCGCTCGGACTGACCGACCACGGCGTCATGAACGGCGCCATCGAGCACTACAAGGCCTGCAAGAAGCACGGGATCAAGCCGATCATCGGCGTCGAGGCGTACCTGGTCGACGACATCAGGTCGGAGGCCGTCCGCTACGAGCGCAACCACCTGACGCTGCTCGCCCAGAGCGACGAGGGCTTCCGCAACCTCGTGAAGCTCAGCTCCGCCGGATACCTCGAGGGGTACCGCCGCGGCAAGGCCAACGTGGACATGGAACTGCTCTCGCGCCACTCGGCCGGCGTGATCGCCCTGACCGGTTGCCTCCAGTCGCGCTTCTGCCGGCGGATCGTGGAGGGGGCGCCCGAGGACGCCCGCGCGCACGCGGACGACCTGATCCAGGTGTTCGGCCCGGAGGACGTCTACTTCGAGCTCCAGCGCAACGGCATCGCCGAGCAGAACAAGGCCAACGAGGAGATCGCGCGGATCGCGCGTGAGGTCGGGCGCCCCGTCGTCGGCACGGCGGACGTCCACTACCTGGGCCGCGACGACTTCGACCATCACCGGGCGCTCCTCTGCGTCCAGACGAAGAGCACGCTCGCCGAGCCGAAGCTGAGCTTCGACACGAACGAGTTCTACCTGAAGGACACGGCCGAGATGGCGGAGGCGTTCGCGCCCTGGCCCGAGGCGGTCCCGACCTCGGTTGAGATCGCCGAGCGCTGCGAGGTGGAGATCGAGCTCGGGAAGATGCTCATCCCGCGCTTCGAGACGCCGGACGGCGAGCCGGAGGGGGAGTACCTGCGCCGGCTCGCCCACGAGGGCCTCCGCGTCCGCTACGGCGACCCGCCCCCGGCGGCGGCCGTGGAGCGGCTCGAGATGGAGCTCGACGTGATCGAGAAGATGGGCTTCGCCGCCTACTTCCTGATCGTCTGGGACTTCGTCAAGTTCGCGAAGGACAGCGGGATCGCGGTCGGCCCGGGCCGCGGGTCCGCCGCCGGCTCGATCGTCTCGTACTCGCTGCGGATCACGGACGTGGACCCGCTCGAGTACGACCTGCTCTTCGAGCGCTTCCTGAACGCCGAGCGCATCTCGATGCCGGACATCGACATCGACTTCTCGGTGAAGGGCCGCGAGCGCGTCATCCAGTACGTCGCCGGCAAGTACGGGCGCGAGTCGGTCGCGCAGATCGTCACGTTCGGCCGGATGTTCCCGCGCGCCGCCACGCGCGACGCCGCGCGCGTGCTGGGCTTCGACTACGGCACCGGGGACCGCCTCGCGAAGCTGATCCCCGAGCCGGTCATGGGGCGCTCGAAGACGTTCGACGAGTACCTCGCCGAGGAGCCGGAGCTGCGCCGGGTCTACGACACGGAGCCCGAGGCGCGCCAGGTGATCGAGACGGCCAAGGGGCTCGAGGGCATCGTCCGGAACTCGTCGATCCATGCCGCCGCCGTGGTGATCGCGGACCGCCCGCTCACGGACATCGTGCCGCTCCAGCTCGCCGAGGACCGCGGCGCGGTCACGCCCGACGGCGAGCGCTCCTACCGGACGGTCACGCAGTACTCGATGAAGCCGATCGAGGAGATCGGCCTGCTGAAGATGGACTTCCTCGGCCTGCGGAACCTCGACGTGATCGAGGCGGCGCTCGACATCATCGAGGAGTCCACCGGCTCGCGGCCGGACATGGCAGCGCTCCCGCTCGACGACCCGAAGACCTACGAGATGCTCCAGCGGGGCGACTCGGTCGGCGTGTTCCAGTTCGAGTCCGACGGCATGCAGGAGGCGCTCCGCAAGGTCAAGCCGACCGAGTTCAACGACCTCGTCGCGCTGAACGCGCTCTACCGGCCGGGCGCGATGCGCTACATCGACGTGTACGCGCGGAACAAGCGCAACCCCGAGGCGGTCACCTATCCGGACGAGCGGCTCCGGTCCATAACCGAGTCGAGCTACGGGGTGATCCTCTACCAGGAGCAGTCGATGCAGATCGCCAAGGCGATCGCCGGCTTCTCCGGCCCCGAGGCCGACGACCTGCGCAAGGCGATCGGCAAGAAGCAGCGCGACCGCATGGCGGCGCTGAAGGACCGCTTCGTGGACGGCGCGCGCGGCACGGGCACGTCCGAGACGGTCATCCAGGAGCTCTGGTCGGTCAACGAGGCCGCGGCGGACTATTCGTTCAACCGCTCGCACGCGGCCTGCTACGGGCTGATCTCGTACCGCACCGCCTGGCTGAAGGCGAACTACCCCGCCGAGTACATGGCTGCGCTGATCAGCTCGGTCATGTCCACGAAGGACAAGGTGCCGTTCTTCGTCGCCCGCTGCGAGGACATGGGCATCGAGGTGCTGCCGCCCGACGTCAACCAGTCGGGCCACGACTTCAAGGTCGTCGAGGGCAACATCCGCTTCGGTCTCGACGCGGTGAAGAACGTGGGCTCCCAGGCCGTCGCGGCGATCCTGCGCGCCCGTGAGGAGGGCGGCCCGTTCACGTCCATCTGGGACTTCTGCCGGCGGGTGGACTGCCGCGCGGTGAACAAGAAGGCGATCGAGTCGCTGGTGAAGTGCGGGGCGCTCGAGTCGCTGCCCGGCACCCGCACGGGGATCATGGAGGTGATGGCGCGGGCACAGGCCGCCGGGGCGCAGGCCCAGCAGGACGCGCAGCTCGGCCAGGGCTCGTTCTTCGACCTGGGCGACTCCGACGGCGGCGGCGCCGCCCACCACGACCTGCCGGTCCCGCCGCTCCCGGACGAGCGCCAGGTGCTGAACGGGTGGGAGAAGGAGACGCTCGGGCTCTTCCTTTCGAGCCACCCGCTCAAGGAGGTGCGCCCGGCGCTCCGCGCGAAGGTCGACTGCTCGCTCGCCGAGATCGGGCAGAAGAAGGACGGCGAGTGGGTCACGGTCGGCGGGATGATCAGCGAGTGCAAGCGGATCCGCACGAAGAAGGGCGAGCCGATGATGTTCGCCACGCTCGACGACCTCGAGGGCCAGGTCGAGCTGCTCGTCTTCAACTCGGCGTACGCGAAGAACGAGGGCCAGGTGGATGTGGACCGCGTCGTGCTGGTGCGCGGTCGCGTGGACCACAAGGAGGCGGGGGAGACCAAGCTCGTGGCGCAGGAGGTCGAGGCGTTCGAGCCGACACCCGAGGAGGTGGAGGTGGCGGCGGCCGAGCTGGCCGCCGGGCCGGTGCTGCGGCGGCTCACGCTGCACGTGTCGCCGGGTGTCCCCGAAGGGTTCCTCGTGGACCTGCGCGAGGTGGTCACGCACCACCCCGGCGACCACGAGCTCCTGCTCGCCGTGGGGGAGCGCCGGCTCCTCCTCGGAGACGACTTCAGAGTGTCCGCGGACAGCGCCTGCAGAAGCGAGTTGGGCGCTCTGCACGGGGCCGCGCGCGTGGTCGCCTGACCCCCTGAGTCTCTCTACACTGGCCGGGTGCAGTCACTACCGACGCCTACCGCGGAGCTCCACGAGTGTCGTCAGTGCTGCGCGTTCTGCGACCGCGTCGTCCACCCGTCGGGATGCATCGAGTCGGGCTGCAAGTTCCTCTACCTCTACGACGACGAGGAGAGCGGCCGCCGCTTCATGGGCTGCATGAACAAGGTCTTCCGCGGCGAGATCGACGTGGAGATGTTCGAGCAGGCCGAGCGCACCCGCCAGGGCTTCGGCGGAGTCAAGATGAGCGGCCTGGCGCTGCCCCAGTGCCGCGCGAGCGTCGAGCGGGCCTACGACGGCTACAGCGAGGCGTTCGACTGCGTGAACCCGGACTTCTTCGAGGTCCCGGTCGCGGACGAGTTCGACCTGCGCGACCGCCTCTAGCCGAACCGAGCCGTCTCGCGCCCACCTGTCGGGCGCGAGACGTCACAGTTCGCCGCGACGAGGAGGAGTGCGCCCGGGTGAGCGACTAGGCCTTCGCGCGGCGCCTGCGGGAGCGCAGCCCGTTGCGGCGCAGCTCGCGCATTCGCCGCACGTCCTCGGCAGCGGGTGCCTCGCCGGCGAAGCCGGGTCCCTCGAAGAAGATCGGGAGCTTCTCGAAGCGCGGCTCGGATAGGAAGGCGGCGCAGCCGCGGGCGCCCAGCTCGCCGGTGCCGAGCGGGGCGTGGCGGTCGCTGTTCGAGCCCAGCTTCGTCTTGGAGTCGTTCACGTGCAGGCAGCGCAGGCGCCCGCGCCCGACCGTCCGGAGGCCCTTGTCGAGGACCGACTTCAACCCGTCGGCGGTCCGCACGTCGAAGCCGCTCGCGAACAGGTGGCAGGAGTCGAGGCAGATGCCGAGCCGCTTCGAGCCGCCGGCCTGCTCAACGAGCTGGGCCAGCTCCTCGAAGCTCCGGCCGAGCGTGGAGCCGGCGCCCGCGGTGTCCTCGAGCAGCAGGCGGCAGCGCCCGGACTCCTCGAGCGCCTCCGCGATCACCTTGGCGGCCCGCTCGATCGCCTTGCCCTTGTCGCTCTTGAGCGCGGAGCCGGGATGCACGACGACCCCGTCGGCGCCGATCTCGTCGCCCATCCGCAGCGCGTGGACCAGCGAGGCGAGCGACTTCGAGCGCAGCTCCCGATCCTCGCTCGCGCAGTTGATCAGGTACACGGCGTGGATCACGACCGACCTGATGGGGCCTCCGTCCATCAGCTCGCGGAACTCGGCGATGTCGTCGTCCTTCCAGCGCGTGGGTCGCCACATGCGCGGCGACTGGTTGAAGACCTGGATGGCGTCGCAGCGCCGCTCGCGGCCGCGCTCGTGCGCCGCGACCAGCCCGCCCGCCGTCGAGACGTGGGCGCCGATTAGCATCGAGAGATCACTTCAGACGAGAAGATGAGGGTCCGCTTCGCGCCTTCCCCCACGGGGATGCTCCACATCGGCGGGGCGCGGACCGCACTGTACAACTGGCTTGCCGCCCGCGGGTCGGGCGGCTCGCTGGTCCTCCGCATCGAGGACACCGACCGCGAGCGCTCCACGCCGGAGAACGTCGAGCAGATCCTCGATGCCCTGCGCTGGCTCGAGCTCGACTGGGACGAGGGGCCGTTCTCCCAGGCAGAGCGCGGCCCCGAGCACGCGGACGCCGTGCGGCAGCTCGTGGACTCCGGCCACGCGTACGAGGACGATGGGGCGATCCGCTTCCGGGTGCCGGACGAGGGTGAGATCGCCATCGACGACGTGATCCGCGGCGAGGTGCGCTTTCCGCTCGGCGCGCTCCAGGACTTCGTGATCCAGCGCTCCGACGGCACGCCGCTCTACAACCTCGCCGTGGCGGTCGACGACCGCGACATGGGCGTCACCCACGTGATCCGCGGTGACGACCACCTCTCGAACACGCCGCGCCAGGCCCTGATGCTCGACGCCCTCGGCGCCGGGCGGCCGGTCTACGCCCACCTGCCGCTGCTTCACGGCCCCGACGGGAAGAAGCTCTCCAAGCGACATGGAGCCGCCTCCGTCCAGGAGCTCCGCGAGACCGGCTACCTGCCGGAGGCGGTCCGCAACTACATCGCGCTGCTCGGCTGGGGCGACCCGGAGTCGACCACGTTCTTCTCGACGGACGATCTCGTGAGCGCGTTCGACCTCGGGCGCGTGTCGCGCAGCCCGGCGGTCTTCGACGAGCAGAAGCTCCGCTGGATGAACGGCCGCTACATGCGCGAGCTGCCGGTTCCTGACCTGCGCGAGCGGATCGAGCGGCGGGTCGGGCGCGATGTGCCGGAGGAGGCCGTGGCGATCAGCCAGGAGAAGCTGCAGACGCTCGCCGACTTCTGGCCGCTCGCCGGCTTCCTCGTGGAGCCGCAGCCGGTCGACGAGAAGGCCTGGGAGAAGGTGATGACGAACGGCGGCCCCGAGCACCTCCGCGCCGCACGCGACGCGCTCGCCGCGGTCGAGCCGTTCGACGCCGCGGGCGTGGAGGCCGCGCTCCGCGCGGTGGTCGAGCGGCTCGGGGTCAAGCCTAAGGACGTCTTCCAGCCGGTGCGGGTGGCGATCAGCGGCACGACGGTGTCCCCGGGCATCTTCGAGTCGGTCGCCGCGCTGGGCCGCGACGAGACGCTCCAGCGCGTGGAAACGGCTCTGCAGAGGGCCGGCGCGCCGAGCGCATAGCGCCTCGCAGACTCAACCTTTGACCGTGGCCTGCCGATAGCGGGGAGGACGAAGGACCGACCCGTAAATCGAGCTCTAGGCAGGACGCTGAAGAGTGCGAGCTGTTCCCATATCGCCGCCGAGCAGTCCCGACACTTCCGCCGCGCCGCGCTCCGACGAGGGGCATGGACGTAGGCTGACGGTCGCCTTCGAGGCGCTCGAGGCCTTCCCCGCGCTAGCCGAGTCGCGCAACCGCGTGCTGCGGGTGGTGCGGGAGGACCACGCATCGGTCGGCGAGGTCGTGGCCGCCGTCGAGTCGGACGTCGCGCTCGTGATCACGGTGCTCCGGATCGCCAACCGGACCGTCCAGCGCAAGAAGGGCAAGATCGCCACCATCCCGGACGCCGTCGAGGTGCTCACGCCGGACGGCGTCGAGGCGCTCGCCGCGCGGGCCGCCACCTTCGACTTCTTCGAGCGCACTCCAGGCTGGGACCTGATGCCGGAGCGCTTCCGCCTGCACGCCGTCGCGACCCAGGCGGCCGCCGACCGGCTCGCCCGCGAGGTCGACTACGAGGACCGCGACGAGCTCCTCTGCAGCGCGCTCCTCCACGACATCGGGAAGCTCGTGCTGTCGCACGCCTACCCGGCGTACCCCGAGCAGATCCACGGCGAGGCCACGACCCCCGAGGCGCGGATCCGCCGCGAGCGGCTCGAGCTCGGCGTGGACCACGCGCTCGTGGGCGGCGTGCTCGCGCGCCGGTGGGGACTTCCGAACCGGCTGGCCGTGGCGATCGAGCGCCACCACGCGGACGACGCCGAGGGTGAGGCCGCGATGGTGCGGCTGGCCGACATGCTCGCCCACTACGCGCACGCGCAGGCCGTGTCCCCGAGCCAGCTGCTGAACGCGGCCCAGGCCTGCGGCCTGTCGACCGCCCAGCTCCGCTCGGTCATGTACGAGCTCCCGCAGGGCGGCACGATCGCCAAGCGGCACGTGGACCCGTGCCCGCTGTCGGGCCGCGAGGTCGAGGTGCTCAAGCGGCTGGCCGAGGGCAAGGTCTACAAGCAGATCGCCCAGGAGCTGGAGCTCTCCACGAGCACGGTCCGCACGCACCTCCACAACACCTACTCGAAGCTCGGCGCGGTGGACCGCGCGCAGGCGGTCCTGATCGCCACCGAGCGCGGCTGGATCTAACCCCGCTGTGAAATGCTGGCGCGCTCGATGGCGAGCGTGCGCGAAGTGACGCTGGACCTCCTGCGCGGGCAGGGGATGACGACCGTGTTCGGCAACCCGGGCTCGACCGAGCTGCCGATGCTCGCCGACTTCCCCGACGATTTCCGCTACGTGCTCGGCCTCCACGAGACCGTGGCGGTCGGCATGGCGGACGGCTTCGCCCAGGCGAGCGGACGGACCGCGCTCGTGAACCTCCACACGGCGCCGGGCGTGGGCAACGGGATGGGCGCGATCTTCAACGCGCAGGCGAACAAGACGCCGCTGCTCGTGACCGCCGGCCAGCAGGCGCGCTCGCTGATGACGCTGCAGGCGAACCTCACGAACCGGGACGCCACGCGCATGCCGCATCCGCTTGTCAAGTGGAGCTACGAGCCGCCGCGGGCGCAGGACGTCCCGCACGCGCTTGCGCGGGGCGCTCATCTGGCGTCGCTGCCGCCGCGCGGCCCCGTCTTCGTGTCGGTGCCGATGGACGACTGGGACGCCGAGGCGGACCCGGTCGCCACGCCGCACCAGCTGGCTCGCAGCGTCGCGGGCCGAGCGGTCCCGGCACCGGAGGAGCTCCGCGCGCTGGCGGAGCGCCTCGCGTCCGCGCGCGCACCGGTGCTGGTCGCCGGCCCGGAGCTCGACTCGGAGCGCGGGTACGCGGCGGCCGTCGCCCTCGCCGAGCTTCGCCGGCTGCCGGTCTGGGCGACCCCGGCCACCGGCGGCGGCCGCCTCGGGTTCCCCGAGGCACATCCGGCGTTCCAGGGACTGCTGCCCCCCGCCGTCGGGCCGCTGGCAGAGACGCTCGCCGGCCACGATCTCGTGCTCGTCGCGGGGTCCTCGGTCTTCCCGTACTACCCGAACATTCCCGGCCCGCCGCTCGCGGACGGCACCTCGCTCGCCGCGGTCACGAGCGACCCCGACGAGGCGGCGCGCGCGCCGATGGGCGACGCCCTGGTGGGCGACCCCGTGCTCGCCCTCGAGGCGCTGCTGGCGGAGCTCGGCGAGTCGGACGCGGACGAGCCGCCGCGGCGCCCCGAGCCGGACCCGCCCGAGGTATCGGATCCGATGAGCGCGTCCGCCGCCGTGGCCGTCCTGGCCGAGCTCTTCCCAGAGGGCGGAATCGTGGTGCTCGAGTCGCCCTCCAGCACCATCGCCGTGCGCAACCGCCTGCGGCTGTCGCAGCCCGGCAGCTACTTCTTCGGCGCCGGCGGCGGGCTCGGCTTCGGCCTGGCGGCCGCCATCGGGGTGCAGCTCGCGCAGCCCGAGCGTCAGGTCGTCTGCGTGCTGGGGGAGGGCTCGGCGCAGTACGCGATCCAGGCGTTCTGGACCGCGGCCGCGTATCGCGTGCCTGTGAAGTTCCTCGTCCTCCGCAACGAGGAGTACGCGATCCTCAAGTGGTTCGCGTCGCTCGAGTCAGTGACCGGTGCGCCCGGCCTCGACCTGCCGGCGCTGGACGTGGCGGCCGTGGCCGCGGGCTACGGCGTGCCGTCGCGCAGGGCGGGCTCACCCGACGAGCTGCACACGGCTCTCTCGGAGACGCTGGCCGCCGAGGGCCCGGCGCTGGTCGAGGCCCGCGTGGCGCCGGGCATGGCGCTGGCCTAACCCGCCAGCGGGACGCGAGCGGTCACGACGGTCCCCCGCGGCGAGGATGCGATGTCGAGCCGCCCGCCGAGCAGCTCCGCGCGCTCGCGCATGCCGGCGAGGCCGAGGTGGCCGGGCCTCGGGCCCCTCTGCTCGAAGCCGCTGCCGTCGTCGGCGACGGTCAGCTCGACTCCACCCGTCTGGCGACGCAGCGTGACCGTGACCGTCGAGGCGTCCGCGTGGCGCCCGGCGTTGATCACCGCCTCCTGGGAGATCCGGAAGAGCTCACCGGCCACCTGCTCCGGGAGCACGTCGTTCTCGAGGTCGAGCTTCACGTCCACGCCGTAGCGCCGCGACCAGGCCGGCACCGATCCCTCGATGGCGGACGCGAGGGTGACCTCGCGGAAGCCGTAGGGGCCGAGGTCGACCATCTCGTCGCGGAGGGCCTGGACGTTGCGCGTGGTCAGCTCGCGCGCGTCGCCGAGAAGGTCGCGCGCGCGACCGTCGACCGTCCCCGCCTCGAGCTCGCGCCCGAGCGTCGAGAGGATCATGTCGAGGCCGATCAGGTCCTGGACGGGACCGTCGTGGATCGACTGCGCCACACGGCGGCGGACCTCGGCCTCTTCGCGCATCGTGTGGCGCGAGAGGTCGCGCGCGAGCAGTCGCGAGGCGGTCTCCGCCGTGCGGAGCCGGCCGACCACCAGGCCCGTCGAGATCGTGGCGAGCGCGAACAGGGTGTCGTGGAAGGCGACGACGTGCGAGTCGAGCGATGACCCACCGCGGATCGCCGACCCCGCGACCAGCACGGCGACCCAGACGACGGCCAGGATCACCCCTCGGCGCGGCCCCTGGAAGTGGGCGTGCGCGGCCACCAGGAAGGTCGCCGCGGAGCGCACCCCGCGTGAGGCGTCCGGCGTCACGAGCTCGACGGCGAGCAGGACGAGCAGGTCGCCGGCCATGACGACCGGCCCGAGCGCGGCCGGCTCGTTGCGCGTCGCAACCAGAAGCACGCCGAGCGACCACGGCACGACCAGCCCGCCGATCACGAGCGCCGTGTTCTCCCAGCCGTCGTACTGGGTGGCCACAACTGCGATGAGACCGGCAACCGACAGCGCCACGCGCGCGCCCGCGAAGACGAGCACCGGCGGGATCGAGCCGATCGACGCGCGGCGCGCCATCACGCGGAGACCCCCCGCCGCGCCTCGGCCGCCCGCAGCCGGAGCGCCACCAGACCCGCGCCCGCGGTGTCGATGAGCCAGTCGACCGGCGTGCCGTGACGACCCTCGACGAAGGTCTGATGCCACTCGTCGCTCGCGGCGTAGATGGAAGCGATCACGAGCGCCGCGAGGATCGCGCGCTGCGGCGTCGTGACCGTTAGCAGCGGTCGCCACAGCAGGAGGCAGAGCAGCCCGTAGGTCGCGAAGTGGACGATCTTCCGGAGGAGCAGGTCCCACCCGCCGAGACCCGAGCTGAGGTCCGGCTGGGCCGACAGGAAGTAGATGAGCCCCATCAGGGCGAGCGGCGGCAGCCACAGACCCAGGCCCCGCTGGACGGACATGCGCATACCGTAGAGTGGGGCGCAGGTGCTGGTCATCACCACGAAGTCCCCGTATGCGGTCCGTGCACTGGCCGAGCTCGCACGTCGCGGCCGCAGCGCGCCTGTGCCGATCGGGGAGATCGCGAGGGCCCGCGACATTCCGGTCCAGTTCCTCGAGGGCCTTTTCGCCACGCTGCGCCGCGCCGGGATCCTGCAGAGCCAGCGCGGTGTCAAGGGCGGCTACAACTTCGCCCGCTCACCCTCCGAGATCACCGTGCTCGAGGTCGTCGAGCTGCTCGAGGGCGAGCTGGGCTCCGACGCCGCCGAGTCCGGCCCGATCTGGACCGAGGCCGTGGACGCCGTGCGCAGCGTGCTGGCCGGCACCACCATCGCCGAGCTGGCCGAGCGCGAGGCCCAGGCGGCCGGCGCGCAGATGTACTACATCTAGCGCCGGTGCCGGCTTGATGCCGAGCGAGAAATTGGGCGGCCCGGATAGCGCGGATTCGAGGGAAGGGCGGACCCGGGGGCTTGAGGTAGGGGACCGCTCTCTAGCTCTGTCCGGGCTCGAATCCCGGCGGCGGTGGAGGGCCGTTGTAGCAGTGGCCCAGCGATCCTGTGCGATCCGCCGCCCGCGCGATCAGCAGCTCGGCTTCCCGCCCCTGCTCGACGCTGATCGACTTGTGGAAGCGCAGCGATCTGACCTGCACGTCGATGTCATCGACGGTGGGACAACTCGGCAAACGCGGTCCGGGCACGAGCATCCGGGTGGTGACCTGCCACGGCCAGCGGGAGTGCCCGCTGGGCTCTGGCTCGGTCACCACGTCGACCACGCAGAAGATCCTGCCCGTCCTGAACTGGGCAGCGGAGCCGGCGGCGTAGGTCACAATTCGGTCGCCTGGTCCGACTCGCGGGCGCGAGTGCCACATGATCGCCTCGCCGTACTTCTCCCGCCACGAGGCGCCCCCCCGGTACCAATCAGCTGGAAGCGGGTCTTCGCTCGTGCCGACGCTCATCAGAAAGTAGCTACCCATGGTGGTCTAGTCGGCCGCTCCCCGGATTCCCTGAGCGGCTCAGACCCTGTGGAACGCCGGAAAGAGGAGCGGTCACAGGACCGCCGAGTGCTCTCCCTCGCTCGCTTCTCCTCCTGGCGCTCTTCTATCTGGGCGGCACCGAGTGCGACCCCGGCGAATGCAACTTCATCGGAGAGGCTGTCGTCGACGACGTGGGCCGGTGGGTGCTCGGGATCGGATTCATCGCGATTTCCATGGCGGTCGGAGTCCGTGTCGCCCGGGCGATGGGGCGCTTCCAAGGAACGCGGTGAGGTGGTGCAGGTGCTTGGCCGGGCCCGACACGGGGCCATTCGTCATACGTTGAGCGCTCCGACGAGGTGGCATATGATCGCCCCACTTTGGGCAGCGCATTTCGCGCAATCCCGTTGCTGGCGATCTCCGCGGTCGCACTGGCGGGCTGCTACGGCTCGACCGAGCCCGCCACCGACGTGGGCATCAGCTCGGCGACCCTCAACGCGCGCGGGACCGCCAACAACGGCCCCGCGCATGCCTACTTCCAGTACTGGCTGACCGGCTCGGAGCGCGATCCCTCGAGGGCCGGGGGCTACGACGTGCCCGCCGGAGCGAGCGGGCCGGTCAGCGCGAGGGTCACGGGCCTCGCGGCGGCCAGCTCGTACTCCTTCAGGCTCTGTGGCTGGGACCGGGACGTCGATCCAGAGGGCAGCAGCGGACCCGAGGTGTGCGCCCAGACCCGCACGTTCACGACGGCGGCTCCGGTCGAGGATGCGCTGCGCGGCGGGTTCTGGGCCGGCTGCTGCTCGCGCCTGGACGTCGACGCCAAGAGCGCGCCGGACGGTGGGAGCCCGCGCGGCTCCGTGAGTTGGCACAGGAGCTCGAGCAGCTCCCCAGACCCGCCGCGAGTGTTCAGCGGGTTCGTCACCTGCCTGGCCGTCGGCGGCTCGCGCGCCGCCGTCGGTGCGGTCGGCAAGTGGACGCAGAGCGGCGCGCCGGACGCGAACGCGACGTTCCTGATCACGGTCGTGGACGGCCGAGCCCACGAAGACACCTACCACGAGGTGGAGACCGCCGGATCGGCGCCGCCGAACTGCGGCACCGCGAGCTTCGCCAGCCAGAGCACCCTGATCGACCCGAACGCCGACTTCATCGTCGACGACGCGGCGTCGAGCATCCCCACGAACTCGGGCTGACCGACCCCGCCCAGGCCCGCGATGTCGCATGAGAGCCTGGAGACGATCCGCCGGGTCTACGAAGGGGTGACCACCCGCCTCGAGACACCCCGGGAGCTGTTCGACCCGGACTACGAGTTCGACAACACGGAGCTCTGGCCGGACCTGGCCGATGTCCTCGGCCATGACGCTGCGCTGGCGGCCATGCGTGAGTACTGGGAGACGTTCGACGGCTACCACGTCGAGATCGAGGAAGTGATCCACGCCGACGAGGGGCGGGTCGTCGTCGCCGTCCGCGACGGCGGGCGCATGCGGGGGACGGACGCCGAGGTCTGGAACAGCTTCTTCCACGTCTGGACCCTTCGCGACGGGAGGATCATCCGCCTCTCGGTCCACACCGACCGGGACCGATCCCTCGAAGTCGCAGGGCTGTTGGCGTAGACATCACGCTCGGGTGCCCTGCCGGCAAGCGAGCACGGATGCACGCCGCATTGCCTGGCGCTGATCGACTCTCGGGGAGACGCTCGATCGCCGATAGGGCTTGAAAGCCGTCTCTACACGTCGTGAATAGTGGTCGTCGTCAGTTACGAGGCACGGTGCTGCCTCTGGTTCCGCTCTTCGCGGCGGTCTTCGTTGCACTGCTCGCCGGCGCGTTGGTGACGCATTTTCGCGACGAAGCGACACGCATGAGCGATGTGCGGCTGACGCTTGCCCACCTCGGGGCGCAGGCGAACAGACTCGACGGGCTGGAGTGGCGTGCGATCAGCGAGGGCCGCGTGGATGTGGAGGGAAGCAACGAGACGCAGCGGGTAATCAGCCGCGCGCGAACGGAGATCGCGTCTCTGGGCTCGACTGCTGACGGCGACCTGGGCGCCTCGTTCGAGCGCTATGTGGACGCGCTCGAGCGAGAGTACGCGCTGCTGTCGCCCAGCCGGCCGCGCCCTGCCGCGGCGCGTGAGGTCGACGAGCAGGAGGTGGACCCGGCCTTCGCGCGGTTGCGCCGTCAGCTGAGCGCAACGGCCGGGCGGCTCTCGCGCGAGGCTCGCTCGATCGACTCGAGGGCGGCCACGACCTCTCGGCTGATCCTGGCCGGCGCGACGTTGGCAGTGATCGCGCTGCTGATTCTGTTCTACCGGAAGCGCCAGCAGGCGCTGGCGGGCACCGTACGTCAGGAGGAACTCGAGCGGCGGGTACGCCTGACCGATGACCTTGCCCGGCAGCGTGAGCACGACGCCAACCATGACGAGCTCACCGGGCTGGCGAACCGCCGCCACTTCCTGCACTGCCTGGATGAAGAGGTGGCGGTCGCCCTGAAGCGAGGCTTTCGGATGGCGGTCCTCGTCATCGACCTGAACCAATTCAAGGAGATCAATGACACGCTCGGGCACCAGGCCGGCGACGAGGTTCTCCAGATGGTCGGGCCTCGCCTCCAGGGCGCGCTCCGTGACCGAGACGTGCTGACGCGGATCGGAGGAGATGAGTTCGCGCTCGTGGTCGGCTCGGGGTCCCTGCTCGACGCAGACACGGTCTGCGGCCTGGCCGAGCGCATCGCGGACGCACTCGACCGACCGTTCGATTTCCACGGCTTGGCGCTCCAGGTCGGGGCCAGCATCGGCATCGCGATCTGTCCCGACCACGGACGAGACGGCGAAACGCTCGTGAGGCACGCCGATGTCGCGATGTACCGGGCGAAGGCCGAGCGGACGAGCCACCTCCTGTATGCCCCCGAACGCGACGCCACGTCGCGAGCCAAGCTCGAGCTCGGGGCCGAGCTGCGCTCCGCGCTGGAGGACGACCGGCTGACGGTCCACTACCAGCCGAAGGCCGACCTCAAGACGGGCGCTGTCCGCAGCGTCGAGGCGCTCGTGCGCTGGGCACACCCCATCCGTGGGCTCGTCCCGCCAGACGAGTTCCTCCCGATCGCAGAGCAGCTCGGCTTGATGCCTCGCCTGACCGAGACCGTCCTGGACAAGGCCATCTCACAATGCGCAGGCTGGCGGGCGGACGGCCTGGACCTGTCGGTCGCGGTCAATCTCTCACAGACGAACCTCGCCGACGACACCCTGCCGGCCACGGTCGCCGACCTGCTCGGCAAGCACCGTCTCCCCGCCGACCGACTGAGACTCGAGATCACGGAGACCCTGATCATGGCCGACCCCGCCCACGCGAGCCGGATCATCGCCGCCCTCAGCGCCCTCGGAACCACCCTCTCGCTCGACGACTTCGGCACCGGCTACTCCTCGCTCTCCTACCTCAAGCGGCTGAACGTCCAGGAGATCAAGATCGACCGTTCCTTCATCAAGAACATCGACACGGACGAAGGCGACGCCACGATCGTCCGCTCAACGGTCGAGCTGGCTCGCAACCTGGACCTACACGTCGTCGCCGAGGGAGTCGAGACCCAGGCAGCGTGGGAGCTGCTGTGCAGCTACGGATGCCATCAGGCCCAGGGCTACTACATCAGCCCGCCGTTGCCCCCGGACGACTTCCGGATCTGGCTCGCGAACCGTCCCGGTCGAGCCGCGATGACTCCGAAAGAGCAATTCGCGATCCCCCGCGATCACATCACGCCGCAGAGATAGATCGCTGGGTGCGAGGAGGGCGGCTCACTTGGCCGCGGTGCTCAGATCGAGCGCACGCCACAGGAAGTAGCTCGCCTGCTCGTGGATCACGGCCGGCTGCCCGATGCCGTGGCCGGCGCCCTCGAACGGCTCGAGCACCGTGAGGATGCCCAGGTTGAACATGGCGCCCGCGTTCTGCACCGCCCAGGTGTAGGGCACGGTGCGGTCCGCGGTGCCGTGGAAGAAGATCGCGGGCCCGTCGCCGCTGTCGATCCACTCGTTCGTCGGCGTGCCGCCCGAGACCGAGACCGCCGCCCTGATGCTCGACGGGAAGCCAGGGTTGCCGCTCGTACCCGGGTCCTCGGGGCGCCAGTCGACGAGCAGCGAGGTGACGGCGCCCGCCGAGCCGCCGCCCGACGCGATCCGGTCGGTGTCGATCCTGTGGGTGGAGGCGTTCTTCCGGAGCCAGCGAACCGCGGCCTGGGCGTCATGCTGGGCCCCCAGGGCCGCGTCGCGGCAGGTCGGGGTGGGGTCGGGGTTGCCGCCGCAGCCGACGGGCGAGAGGAGCCGGTAGTTGATCGCAGCGACGACGTAACCCAGGCGCGCGAAGAACGCCGCGTTGCCCGCCACGCCGCTCTTGTCGCCCTGAGTGAAGCCGCCACCGTGGATCCAGAGGAGCGCGGGCCGCTTCGTCACGGTGTCGCCGGTGGGCTGGTAGAGGTCGAGCTTTAGGTCCTCCGGGGTTCCGTTGATGCCGGGGGCGTTGCCGTAGGTGATGTCCCTGGTGACCGTCAGGTTCGGGAACACCGGATCGAGGTAGCGCAGAGGCGACTCGCTCGCCGGGCGCGGCAGGGTGCAGCCGGCAGTCGCGGCGATCGCGAGGAGCGCGAGGAGGAGCAGGATGGGGCGGCGGGTCCGGCGTCCTGTGTTCGGCATGGATCTCCTCACCGGGGGCTGGTGCCCGTGTCAACCCCGCGGGGTGACGGAAGTTGCTGGTCAGGAAGGCGACGCGCAGTCGGCCACGACTGACGCGGTCAGGGTCTCGCCCTGCACCTCCGCGGTGAAGGTCCAGAGACCCGTGGTCTCCCGGGGGAACGAGATGCTGAGGAACCCGAAGGATCCGACGGTGACCGTGTCCGTACGGCCCTCTCCCGGGCCCGTCCACGTGAACTCGTAGTCGCCGGGAGGGGCGACCAGCCGCGCGGTCGGGAAGTTGTACGGCGGGTAGAAGGTGCAGTCCAGATCGGCTCTGAGCCTCACGCCGGCCGTTGGGAAATGCTGGCGCTGACTGCAGATCGGGCTGCCGGCGTTCTGACCGTCCTCGGCGCACACGCGGTAGCTGTAGATCGTGCCGAACTCGAGGCCGTCGACCGGCTCCGAGACAGGTTGCGACACGTTCGCCTCGAGGTCGATCGGATGCACCGCCCGCTTCTGGAGCGGGCTCCCCAGCTTGCCGAACTCGAGGTGGTACGAACCCGGCCCGCCGGTCGATGAGCGGACGTGCCCGTTCAGCAGCGCGCTGTTCGCCGTGACCTCGGACGCGGGTGCGCCGAGGCCGATCGCACAGCCCGAGCCCGCGAAGACGAGGGCGGTGCAGAGGGCTAGGAGCGACCGGGCCACCTCGGCCGACCCTACCCCGCCTGTCTAGTGTCCGTCGCTCGAACGCCCGTGTCCTGAACTGGCCCAGCCATGAAACCCACGATGAGATGTCGGCACCTGCCGGCGGTCGCACTTCTGCTTGCCGGGCTCACCGCCGGGAGTCCGGCGCAGGCCTCAGCCGCCGAGCCGTGCGCGGGCCGTCATTGGGTCGGGGTGTGGGCGGCCAGCCCGGGGTGGGCGACGACCCCCGGCCTGACCGATCAGTCGGTGCGGCTGATCGTCGAGCCGACGCTGGGTGGGCGGTTGGTCCGGATACGCCTCTCGAACCGTTTCGGCACACGGCCCGTTACGTTCGCCTCGGCCTCCGTCGGGCTACATGAGGAGGGCGCGGCCCTGACTCCCGGGACGCTCCGGCGGCTCCGCTTCCATGGGCGCCCGCAGGCGGTGGTGCCACCGGGGCAGGAGGTGGTGAGCGACAGCGTTCGGCTCCACTTCCGCGCTTTCACCGACCTGGCCGTGAGCTTTCACGTGCGGGGCGCGAGCGGCCCGGTGACCGAGCACCTGTTCGGGCAGCAGTTCTCCTACACGACGGCGGCCGGCGCCGGTGATCACAGCGCAGACGAGTCGGCGTCGGCGTTCACCCGCCCGATCGGCACCCGGCCCTTCCTCACCGATGTGGAGGTGCGCGCCTCCAAGCGCGTGGGGGCGGTGGTCACGATCGGCGACTCCATCACCGACGGCGTTCTGAGCACGCCCGGGGCCAACGCTCGCTATCCCGATTTCCTGGCTCGCCGGCTGGCCGCGCGCGGGCGTCCGCGGTTGTCGGTGCAGAACGCCGGGATCGGGAGCAATCGCGTGCTCAGCCCATCAGGCGCGCCATGGGGCGGGCCGCCCGCCCTCGAGCGGGTCGAAGACGACGTCATCGACCAAGCGGGTGTGACGGACGTGATCCTGATGGAGGGCACCAACGACATCGGGCACTCCTTCGACCCCGCTGCGCTTGCCAAGGCCAGTCCCGTGGTGGCGGGGCTCAGGCGACTGGTGTCCCGCCTGCACGCGGCCGGAATCAGGGTCATCGTCGGGACCCAGCTGCCGGCCAAGGGCGTGTCCCCGGTCGGGCTCCACGGGTCCCCGCCGGCGATCGCGGAGCGAAACAAGATCAATGCCTGGATTCGCCGCGCCACCCCGGGCGACGGCGTGGTGGACTTTCACGCGGCCCTCCGGGACCCCGCCGACCCCGACCGCCTCCTGCCCGCCTTCGACGGGGGCGACAAGCTCCACCCGAGCGACGCCGGCTACCGAGCGATGGCCGCGGCCGTTCCGCTCCGGCTTCTTCGCGGTCCCGCATGCGGGCCGCCCATCCGTTTGAGGGCGGACCCCCGGCGCGCCGTCGCGGGGGCGAGCCGACGGTACATGTTCCACGCGACGGTGGGACGCGGGACGCGCCGCCGGCCACTCCAGCGGGCCACCGTCTGGTTCGCGGGTCGCACGCTCCTGACCGGCCGGCGGGGACGCGCAGCCGTGACCCTGCGGCTCGCCGATGCCGGCCGGTACCCGGCTCGCGTGAGCCGGCGTGGCTACGGCCGCGGCCGGGCCACCGTGGTCGTCAGGCGGCCCTAGACCCGCAACGGGCGCCGGCCGAAGTCAGCGGCAGAAGACGTTCAAGCACTGGAGCGGGTTGCCGTTCCCGCTCGCCGCGTTGCCGCCGAGGTCGGTCACACCCGCCGCGGCCTCGATGCCCAGGTCGGTGTTCGAGTTCGCGACGTTGCCGCCGAGCCGCGCCGTCGCGTCGTCGACGTCGATCCCGTCACCCTGGTTGTCGCTCGCGACGTTGAGCCGGATGGTCGTCCCAGCCGCCGTCGCGGCGACGCGGATCCCGTCGCCCTCCTCGCCCGCGACGGGCGCGTCGACGCCGGTGACCGTGTTGCCGATCAGCCGGTTCTCCGTCCCGCCCCCCACGAGGATGCCGCCGAACGGGCCGAAGAACCCGGGCCGGGCACCCACCTCGCTGTGGAGTACGGAGTTCCCCGCGCCGCTGATCTCGAGCGCGTAACCCACGGAGGTCCCGATCCGGGAATCGGAGACGCGGACGGAGTCCCCGGCGATCGAGAGACCCGTTCCGAAGGCACCGTCCACGGCCGCCGCGTCCACGGTCGTCCCGGGGCTGCTCGCCACGAGCAGGCCGTTGAGCCTTCCGGCGAGCGCTCCTCCGTGCACGGCGTTGAAGGCCCCGCCGGCGATTCGCATTCCGGTGGGGCTGCCCTGGGCGTCGAAGCGCCGCAGGACGTTGCCGGTGGCACCTTCGAGCTCGACGCCGACTCCCCAGCCGCCGACGCCGCCGTTGCGGATCGTCACGTTGTCGAAGCCTCCGGTGTTGTCGATTCCGCGCACGCCGGAGCCGCCCACGTTGACGCCGCCGCCGATGCCGTGGCCACCGAGGTCGACGTCGATGCCGTCCGCGCCCACGACGAGCCCGTTCGGGCTCTCGACCGGGCCCAGGGGGTCGAAGTCGCAGTCGAGGTCTCCGGTGAGCCTCACATCCTCCGTCACGGTCTGGCCGCAGGCCACGTCCTGCGTGCGCAGCGTCCGGTCGGCGCCGCACGCGCCGCCCTGCGAGTCGCGCGCGCAGAGCCGGTAGTGGTAGGCGGTGTCGCGCGCGAGGCCCGCTACGGTGACCGTCACGTCGAGCGGCGTTCCCTGCGTGACGGACGCCGTCTCCGCCGCGGTCTTCGAGCCATAGGCGGGGGTCGATCCGTACTCGACCCAGTAGGACGCGGACCCGCCGGACGAGCTGGCCGCCTCGCCGAGCACGCGGGCGCTGTCGACCGCCACCGCGTCCGGGAAGCCGGTTGTACCGACCGCACAGCCGGAGGCCATCAGGGCGACGGCGGCGAGGGCCGCGACGGTGTAAGGACGGGACACTCAGCGTGTCTTACACCCGCGCCGGGGGGCGGGTCAACCACATGCTGCCGACCCCGAGGTGGAGTCAGGCCAGCGCGGGAGCGCGGTCGCCGCGCTCGAAGGGGCTCCAGTCACCGCACACGCGGCACTGGATCCACTGGCCCACGGCCGGCTCCACCCGCTCGCCGCCCACCGCGGGGCGGCTGACGAAGCGGCGGAGCGTCTGCTCGGCGCCGCACGAGTCGCACTCGGCGCGCACCTCGTGGCTGGTCTCCTGGATGGAGCGCATCGTTTTGCCTCATCGACCCCGTGCAACGGATTCCGGCGCGTCGGTCCTTTGGACTAGATCATTCGTCCAGACCGGCGGCGATGCGGGCTTCGGAACGGTCCAGGTAGAAGAAGAGCCGCGCGACCCGGCCGTCGCGCAGCGTGCACACGGCGGCCGGCTCGTGCGCGACCTCGACGCCGCCCCGGCGAGTGCGGGCGCGGACCCGGGCGGGCATGTACACCCCCTTGGGGCCGTCCACGAAGTCCTCGATCTCGAGGAGGTAGCTCGCGTATGGCTCGAGCCAGTCGATCCAGCCCTGGGCCAGGCCGTCCGCGCCGCGCAGGCCGGGGTCCCGGTCTCCGGGCTCGAGCGGGCGGAACGCGATCTCCGTGTCCGGGTCAAGCACCGCGGCCAGGTCGTCGAGGGCAGAGGAGCCGCCCTGGAAGAGCACGACGAGGTCGACGGGCTCGTCGGCCCAGAGGCCGCGGACTGAGTCTGCGTCAGACACGCCGCTAGCGGAGCGCCTGCTCCAGCTCGGCGTCGGCCTTCGCCGCCTCGGACGCCGCCGCGTCCGCGTCAGCCTGGGCCTGCTTCAGGCGCGTCTGGGCGCGGGTCGCCGCGTCGGCGCGGCGCTCCAGCTCGCGGCGCGCTGCGTCGAGCCGGCGGTTCGCCTCGCGCGCGGCCACCTTCGCATCGCGCCGGCGCCGCCGGGTGGCCGCGTCGGGGCCCTTCTCGCGCACCCGACGCGACGGCGCCGGCGCGGCGGCCGCCGCCTCGAAGGCGCCGAGCCCCACCGGCTCGTGATCCGCGGTCAGCCGGCCGGCCTCGACCTCGCCGCGCACGCTCTCGTCGCGGGCGGCCGCCTGGAGCGAGCTCCGCACCCGCTCGAGTGTGGCACCGCTGGCCTGGTCGCCGAGCAGCTCGGCCGCACGCTCGACGGCGGCGGCCACGGCCTCGCGCTCCTCGGCGCCGGCCTTGCGCAGGGCGCTTCCGGAGCCGCCCTTCAGCGCTCGTTCCTGCGCCTTGCGGAGCCGCTCGCCGGCCCGCAGCACCTTGCGGAGCACTGACCGGTCCGACCGCGCGAGCTGGTTGACGGCCCAGGCCGCGCGTGTGGGCTTCCTCAGCTTCGCGACCGTGGCGGCGTCC
>JAFGJG010000038.1 GCA_016929195.1 Thermoleophilaceae bacterium | reverse complement strand
TGCGCCCGAGCACGTCGATCTCGATCGAACAGGCAGCCTCGGCCAGCTCGGGCGCCTCGTGGGGGCCCTGCCCGGCGGCCGCTCGCAGCGCGTTGATCGCGCAGACGGTGTAGGCGCCCGACGAGCCGAGCCCCGTGCCCGGGGGCGCGTCCGCCACCGAGGCGAGCTCGACCGGCGGCCCGTCCCAGTGGCGCGAGAGCACCTCGCGCAGGATCGGGTGGCGGACGTCGGCGGGACGGTCGGCCTCCTCCCACTCGAGGTGCTTGAGGCAGTAGCGGCGCTGGAAGTCCGCCGAGACGAGCATGTGCACGTATCGGTCGATCGCCGTCGAGACGACGAAGCCGCCGTGCCGGCGGTAGTACGACGGGAGGTCCGTTCCCCCTCCGCCCAGCGCCACCCGCAGCGGCGCCCTGGCCACGATCGCTCCCATTCGGGAGAATCTAAGCGGTGGCGGCGGCGAGTCAGCCCACGGTGGACGAGGTCGTCGTCGCGGACCCGCCCGAGCGCTGGGCGGCGGCGGGCTTCGCGGTCGAGGACGGCGTGTGCGCGGTCGGCACCGTCCGGATCCGGCTGGCCGGCCCGGGCGAGCTGCGCGGCATCGTGTCCTGGACCGTGCGCGACCTCGCCTCTGAGGATCTCGACGGGCTGCCGACCGCGCGCTCCGAGCGGCCCCCCGCCGCCGGCGGGCCGCATCCGAACGGCACCCGCACGCTCGACCACCTCGTCGTGATGAGCCCCGCGCTCGACAGGACCGTGGCGGCGCTCGAGCGTGGGGGCCTCGATCTCCGTCGGCTCCGCGAGGGCGAGACGCCCGGCGGCTCCGCGCGCCAGGCCTTCTTCCGGATGGGCGAGGTGATCCTCGAGGTGGTCGAGGCCCCCGAGGGGACCTCGGTGCGCTCGGACCCGGACGGCCCCGCCCGCCTCTGGGGCCTCGCCTTCGGCGTCGAGAGCATGGAAGCGACCGCCGCGGCGCTCGGCCCGCTGCTCGGGGAGCCACGACCTGCCGTGCAGCCAGGGCGCACGATCGCCACGGTCCGGCGCGAGGCCGGCCTCGGCCCGGCGGTCGCCTTCATGACGCCCGGCCCGGGCGCCGCCTGAAGCCGTCCCCTCCTGACTTGACCGCCGATATGCCGGTCAAGTCAGGAACCGTTCCCCCGGCTGCCATTGACCGGTCAGGGTGTCGCGGGGGTCCGGGGGCGCGAGCCCCCGGCTGCCATTGACCGGTCAGGGTGTCGCGGGGGTCCGGGGGCGTGAGCCCCCGGCTGCCATCGACCGGTCAGGGTGTCGCGGGGGTCCGGGGGCGTGAGCCCCCGGTTGCCATTGACCGGTCAGGGTGTCGCGGGGGTCCGGGGGCGTGAGCCCCCGGCTGCCATCAAGCCGCCTGGAGCGCCCCGACCTCGACCTCGCGGCGCTCGCACGCGAGCTCGATCTGGGCGGGGTGGCCGCCCAGCTCCGTCCAGCGATCGATCGCGCGGCCCTGGAGCGCGTCGAGGAAGTCGTCGGTGTGGAGCGGGTCGTGGTGGAACAGCAGCACTCGGCCGGCCTCGACGCGGCGAGCGAACAGCAGCGCGTCCGAGAGCCGCGAGTGGCCCCAGCCCACGTGGTTGGGGTACTCGGCGTCCGTGTACTGGCAGTCGTGGATGAGGAGGTCGGCGCCGTGGGCGAGCTCGAAGCCCGAGATCCACTCCGGCTCGTCGGTATCGAGATGCGCGCCCAGCGCGGGCTCGTGGTCGGGGATGAAGCAGAGCGACTTGTCGCCCTCGGTCAGCCGGTAGCCGAGCGTCGGCCCGCGGTGGGTGACGGATGCGGCGCGCAGGGTGGCCGGCCCGATCTGCCATTCGGAGTGGGGGGCCTCGCGGAACGAGACGTGGCAGGGGAGCTCGCGCACCTCGACCGGCGACAGCGGCGCCGAGATGTACCGGCCGATGCGGTCCTCGAGCGAGGCCTCGGCCGCCTTCGGGCCCCAGATCGCCAGCTCGGTCGCCGGTCGGAACGCCGGGGCGAAGAACATGAGGCCCTGGATGTGGTCCAGGTGGAGGTGGGTCAGGAGGATGTTCACTCGGGCCGGCTCGTCGGTGAGAGCCAGCCCGAGGCTGCGCAGCCCGGTGCCGCCGTCCAGGACGACGATCGTCCCGTCCGAGAGCGTGACCTGGACGCAGCTCGTGTTGCCGCCGTAGCGCGTCGTCTCGGGCCCCGGGGAGGGCACGGAGCCGCGCGAGCCCCAGATCTTCACGCGCATCTCAGCCGTCATCCTCGCCGTCGACGGGCCAGAAGATCGCCAGCGCCCCGCGCGTCCCCTCGGTGGTCACGATCGGGATCGCGCTGACCTCGATCTCGTGCTCGCTGTCGTCGAGCGAGTGGATCCGGAAGCGGTGATGCGCCGGGCGCCCGCGCCGGAGCGCCTGGGTGAGCGGGAGCTGCTCGACCGTGAGCGGCTCGCCGCCCGAGGTCATCGGACCGAACGCCGTGCTCCACACCTCGGGCGGCATCCGCCCCGACTCCTCGAAGCGTCGCCCGAGCAGCGCGCCGGCCGCCTCGTTGTAGAAGACGACGACGGCGTCCTCGTCCACCAGGAACGCCGGCGTGGACAGGCCCGTGATCAGGTTGCGAGCCAGGATCAGCTCCAGGGGACGCTGGCCTTCGGTCACCAACGCTGACTCTACGGAGTCCCGCGCTCCGGCCGGCGTGCTCGTCGTCACGGAACCGGGTGGTCGCGGACGTCGTCGAGGACGGTGCGCCCGCCCACCTCCGCCCGCCCGCCGCCAGCCGGGCGGGCGAGTATCCGCGAGCCGCGGCCCTGGCGGATCTCGATCTCGCGCCCGACGCGGGTGGCCAGCTGCACGGCGGCGGCGCCCGTGGCCTCGTCCTCGTCGATGCCGACCGCCAGCGGGAACACGCGCGCGCGAACGAGGCCGGCGGGCTCGTCCGCGTACGCCCACGCAGCGAGGTTGTCCGAGCCGCCGGGCCGCGCCAGCTCGTCCACGGCGTCCGCGGACTCGAGCCGCGACCAGTCGAACTGCGGGCCCCATTCGGGCCGGCCGACGACGAACGTCTCGTCGCCCGCGTAGCGGACGGGGACCTCGCCGGCGGGCGGAAGCAGCACACCGACGGGGGCCCGCTCGCGCGCCAGCAGCCACGCGGTGCCGACGGTGGGGTGGCCCGCGAAGTCCAGCTCGGCGGCGGGCGTGAAGATCCGGATCGCTCCGGCCGCCGCGTCGTCCACGAACACCGTCTCGCTCAGCCCGAGCTCGGCCGCGACCGCCTGGCGCCGGCCGGCGGGCACGCCCGCGCCCTCGAGGAACACGCCGAGCGGGTTGCCGCCGCCGCCGTGCGCGTCGCAGAACACCCGAAGGAGGTGGAGCACCGCCACGCCGGGACTGTACGGTGTCAGCGCCCGTGGATCAGATGATGTTGCGCAACCGCCTCGTGCTGGCCACCACCATGTGGCGCGAGGCCACGGCCGAGCCGCTGCCGAAGATGCCTCCGGGCAACCCCGTCGAGCAGCTGCAGGCCTTCGAGCTGAAGCTGGTGGACCTGCTGTGCAGCCAGGCCACGCCGCAGACCGCGCGCGACGTTGCCGACAAGACGTGGGACCTCGTGCACGATCGTGGGGACGACGATCCCGTGAAGCGGCGGGTGGTGGAGTGCCACGAGGCCCTGGCCCGTCTGTCGGCCCGGAGTGGAGAGTCACAGGCCTGAGCTGAGCAGCTCGGCGCGGGGGTTTCCCGAGCTCTTCGACCTCCGGGTCAAGGCGCGCTCGCTTGCCTTCCTGTACACGGCGGGAGCCGCCGTGGGGCTGCTGACGCTCGTGCTGCCGCACTCGTCGCGCGTGGACGAGGGCCCGCTGCTCGCGCTGGTCGCGGCGGCGACCGCCTCCGGCGCGGGGCTCTACCTCGCCGCGGACCGGGTTCGCGAATGGCACCTGCACGGAATGGTGCTCGCGGCGACCGTCCTGGTCTCGCTGGCCAACCTCGCGGTCGGCATGACGCTGCTCTACCCGCTGCTCTACACGTGGTCGGCGCTGTTCGCGTTCTACTTCTTCCCGATCCGCGCGGCGCTCGGGCAGCTCGCCTTCATCGGCCTGAACTACGCGGTGGTGCTCGGCATCCAGGAGGGGCCCGCCCTGCGCTGGCTGCTCGGGGTCGGCACGCCGGCGGTGACCGGCCTCCTCATCGCGAGGCTGCTCGCCGGGCTGCGGCGGGAGGCGGCCGACGCCGAGTCGCGCACCGAGGAGCTGCGTCAGAGCGAGGCGCGGATCCGGTTGCTGCTCGACTCGGCTCCGGACGCGTTCGTGGCGGTCGACGGCAGGACCGACGCCGTCACGGCCTGGAACACAGCCGCCGAGCGCCTCTTCGGCTGGCCCGCGTCGGAGGTGATCGGGAGGCCGGTCCGGGACTTCCTCTTCCCCGCGGGCGGCGAGGCCGGGCACGAGGAGCGGCGGCGGGCCCTGCTCGAGGGTGCCGATCCGGCCGAGGTCCAGCAGCCCGAGCTCGAGCTCATGCGGCGCGACGGGACGACGTTCCCGGCGGAGCGGACGGTCCAGCGGCTCGACATCGGCGACGAGGTGATGCTGTTCTCCTTCATCCGCGACCTCACGGAGCGCAGGCGCCGCGAGCGCGAGCGCGAGGCGCTGCTCGGCGAGCAGGCGGCCCGGGCCGAGGCCGAGCGCGTGGCGGAGATGGTCAGCGGAATGCAGCTGCTCGTGGACGCCGCGCTCGCACACCGCAACACGCGCGACATCGTGGCCGAGCTCGTCAGGCGCGTCACGTCGGTGCTCGGCGCCGACGCCGCCTCGATCTTCCTCGCCGAGGAGGGCCGGCTCAGCCTGCGCGGCTCGTCCGCCGGGGTGGTCGGAGAGGAGGTCGAGCTGGGCTTCGGCGAGGGCTTCGCGGGGCGCGTGGCGGCGGGCCGAGAGCCGCTGCTGAGCCACGACGCCGCCGCCGACCTTGAGGACCCCGCGCTCCGGGAGCTTGCGCTCGACTCGCTCGTGGGGGTGCCGCTCCTGGCCGAGGGCGAGGTCACCGGCGTGCTCGTGGTGTGCACCGCCGCGCCGCGGCGGCTCACCCCGGAGGACATGGGGATGCTGCGCCTGGCGGCCGACCGCGTCGCGCTCGGCATCGACCGCGCGCGCGTGTTCGAGCGCGAGCACCGGATCGCCGAGACGCTCCAGCGCAGCCTGCTGCCGGATCGGCTCCCCGATCTCCCGGGCCTGTCGGTGGCGGCCCGCTACCTGCCCGCCGCAGCCGAGGCCGAGGTGGGCGGCGACTGGTACGACGTGATCCCGATCCCCGGGGGGCGGGTCGGCATCGTGATGGGCGACGTGGCCGGCAAGGGCCTGATGGCGGCCTCCATGGTGGGGCGCCTGCGGAGCGCCCTGCGGGCCTACGCGCTGGAGGGCCACGACCCCGCGACGGCGCTCGAGCAGCTCAACCGCCTGCTCTGGATCGACGGCGCCGACAGCCAGATGGCGACGCTCCTCTACGCGATCGTCGACCCCGGTGACGACACGATCCGCTGGGTGAACGCGGGTCACATGCCGCCGCTCCTCGTCGGCAAGGACGGCTCGCCCGGCTTTCTGGACGGCGCGCGCTCGGTTCCGCTGGGGGTGCTCCCCTTCCCGACCTTCGAGGAGCGGAGCGCCGCGATGGAGCCCGGCGCCTCCGTGGTGTTCTACACGGACGGGCTCGTGGAGCGGCCGGGCACGGTGATCGACGAGGGGATCGACCGTCTCGCCGCGGCCGTGGACGGGATCGGCCCCGACCCGGAGGCGCTCTGCGACCACCTGCTCGCGACGCTCGTGCCGGGCGGGGGCGCGTCGGACGACGTGGCGCTCCTGGCGCTCCGCAACGTGCCCATGACCGCCCGGATCGCCAGCAGCTTCGAGCCGGTCCCCGAGGCGCTGTCGTCCATGCGAGGCCTGCTTCGGCGCTGGCTGCGCTGGGCGGGCGCCGGCGAGCTGGAGAACGCCGAGATCGTGACCGCCTGCGGCGAGGCCGCCACCAACGCCGTCGAGCACGCCGGCTCGGGCGGCGACCGGCCGTTCGAGGTGGGTTGCGAGGTGGACGGCAGGCGGGTGACCGTGACCGTGCGCGACCACGGCGCCTGGCGGTCGCCGCGCGAGGGCGACCGCGGCCGCGGGCTGTCGCTGATGAAGGCGTTGATGGACACTGTGGAGGTGTCGCCGGGTCCGGATGGAACTAGGGTGCGACTGGAGCGCGAGTTGACCGAAGAGGGGGGTGCCGGTGGCTGACCGGCTGGTCGGGCTCGAAATCGAGGAGCGGGGCGAGGTCGTGATCGCCCACGTCACCGGCGAGCTGGACATCGCCGAGGCGGCGGTCACGGGCGAGCGGGTGACGGGCGCCGTCCCGAGCGAGGCGCGTGGCCTGGTCATGGACTTCACCCGGCTCGAGTTCATCGACTCGAGCGGCATCGCGATGCTCTTCCAGCTCGTCCGCCAGGTCTCCGCCCGGCGCCAGGAGCTTCACGTTGCCGCGGTGCCCGGCGGGCCCGTGGCGCGCGTGCTGGAGATCGTCGAGTTCGAGAGCGCCGCTCCGGTGCACGCCGACGTGGACGCCGCCGTGGCGGCGGTCGACTCCGCCTAGCCCGGCGCGACCTTCCGGCGCGGGAAGATCGTGTAGCTGCCGATCGCCGTCGCGATCAGGCGGTCGTCGTCGCTCGTCACCTCGCTCCGGAGCACGGCCAGGCGGCGGTTGCGGCGGTCCAGCCGGGTGCGGCACACGACCTCGCCCTCGGTGGCGGTGGCCACGTAGTTGATGGAGATCGACACGGTCGCGATCGCCTCGTCCTCGGTGGTCTCCCGCCAGAGCGCGGAGCCCATGCAGTAGTCGACGAGCGCGTAGGTCGCCGCGCCCGAGAGCAGGCCGGCTGCGTTGATCAGCTCCGGACGAATGGGCATGTGCACGACGTCGGAGCTCTCCCAGCGCATGCCGAAGAACTCGCTTACTCCGTCGATGCCGCCGCGTGCCACGGCCGCGGAATCTACCGCCGCCGGGGTAGTCTTCAGCCACCCCTGACTTTGGAGGACTCACGTGGCCGAGACGACGATCGAGAGCCTGGCAGCCGGACGCACGAACGGGCAGGGCAAGACCATCGAGGTGCAGAACCCCGCCACCGGCGAGGTGATCGCATCGGTCCCTGCGCTCTCCCCCGAGCAGGTGGCCGGGGTTGTCGACCGTGCGCGTGCCGCGCAGCCCGGATGGGAGGCGCTCGGCTTCGACGGCCGCGCGAAGATCCTCAGGCGCGCGCAGAAGTGGGTCATCGACAACGCGGACCGGATCTCCCGGACGATCGTCGCCGAGAACGGCAAGGCGTACGAGGACGCGCAGCTCGCCGAGGTGAGCTACGCGGCCGGCGCCTTCGGCTTCTGGGCGAAGAAGGCGCCCAAGTACCTCGCCGACGAGAAGATCCGCTCGAGCTCCCCGTTCGTGCTCGGCCGCAAGCTGCTGGTTCGCTACGAGCCGGTGGGCGTGGTCGGCGTGATCGGCCCGTGGAACTACCCGCTCACGAACTCCTTCGGCGACTGCATCCCCGCGCTGGCGGCCGGCAACTCGGCCGTGCTGAAGCCTGCCAGCCTCACGCCGCTCACCTCGCTCCTGATGGCCGAGGGCCTGCGCGAGTGCGGGCTGCCCGAGGACGTCTTCATCGTCGTCCCCGGCGGCGGCTCGGTCGGCGAGGCGCTGATCGACGCAGTGGACTTCGTGATGTTCACCGGCTCGACCGAGGTCGGCAAGAAGGTCATGGAGCGTGCCGCGCGGACGCTGACCCCGGTGGGGCTGGAGCTGGGCGGCAAGGACCCGATGATCGTGCTCTCCGACGCCGACCTCGAGCGTGCGGCGAACGCGGCGGTCCACTACTCGATGCAGAACGGCGGGCAGACGTGCATCTCCATCGAGCGCGTGTACGTCGAGGAGCCGGTCTACGCCGAGTTCGTCGGCAAGGTCGAGGAGAAGCTGCGGGCCCTGCGCCAGGGACCCCCCGGCGACCCCGGTTCGGTGGACATCGGCGCCGTCACCTCGCCGCCGCAGATGGACCTGATCGACTCCCACGTGCGTGACGCCGTGGCCAAGGGCGCCCGCGCGCCGGTCGGCGGCCATAAGGGCCAGGGCCCCGGCGACTTCTACGAGCCGACGCTGCTGCTGGACGTGGACCACTCGATGGAGTGCATGACGGAGGAGACGTTCGGCCCGACGCTGCCCGTCATGAAGGTCGCCGACGCCGACGAGGCGCTGCGGCTCGCGAACGACTCGCCCTACGGCCTTCAGGCGTCGGTCTGGACCAAGGACGTGGCGAAGGGCGAGCGGCTCGCGCGCCGGGTCGAGGCCGGCGTCTGCTGCGTGAACGACGCGCAGGTGAACTACGTGGCCTTCGAGCTGCCGATGGGCGGCTGGAAGGAGTCCGGGATGGGCGTCCGCCACGGCGCGGACGGGATCCGCAAGTACACGAAGAAGCAGTCCATCCTCGTCACGCGCTTCGCGCCCAAGCGGGACATCCACATGCTGCCCTACAAGGCGAGCACGTCGAAGCTGATCGGGCGCATGCTGAAGCTGCTGTACGGGCGCGGCAAGCGCGACTAGCGCGACTGACGGCCCGCTCAAGCCCCGGCGCGACGCGCCGAAGAAGAAGGGTGGTTCGCCGCCGCCTGCCGGTCCTGCTGGTCGTCCTCGCCGTGCTCGCCTCGAGCGCGGCGGCGCTCGCCGATCCCTATCCACCCGCCAGGGGCAACCCGGCCGACCGGATGCTTCGCGTGCCGATCGACGACTACGGGCACGACGCGTCGAAGCGCTGCCGCAGGCGGCCGTCGCGGGGCGCGCTGGCGCTCGTCCGGTGGCTGGACGGCCACGTGCGCGGCGAGTCCTGGGGGATCCTGCGCTGCGAGCGCGGCAGCCTGCACGCCGAGGGCCGCGCGGTGGACTGGCATCTCGACGCGGCGGTGCCCGCCGACCGGCGCGCCGCCCGCCGGCTGATCGCGCTGCTGCTGGCGGCCGACCGCGCCGGCAACCCGCACGCGCTGGCGCGGCGCATGGGCGTCCAGGAGCTGATCTGGAACTGCCGCTCGTGGTGGGCGGGCGCCGAGCGGATGGGGCCGTACTCCGTCTGTGTCGATCGCCGCGGCAGGCCGCGCAGGCGCGTGAACCGCACGCTCGGCCACATCGACCACGTGCACATCGGCCTCACCCGCGCCGGTGCGCGGGGGCGAACGTCCTTCTGGCGCTAGCCGCGGATAGTCTCGGCCAAGTGGCCGAGCTGTCGCCTCAGAACCGCATCGCGATCGTCGTGGACCGCGCTCTGTGCATCGGGTCGGGCGACTGCGTGGACACGGCGCCCGACGTCTTCCAGCTGGACGAGGAGGACAAGGCGGTCGTTGTCGACCCCGACGGGGCGCCGCTCGACGACGTCCTCCAGGCCGCGGCGAACTGCCCGGTGACCGCGATCGCGGTCACCGGCGAAGACGGCGATCTCTACCCCTAGGGCCGGCGGCGGCCGAGCAGCAGCGCGGTGAGGCCGAGCACGGCGACGGCGCAGATCGCCAGGCGGGTGAGCGTGCGCGGCGCGTCCTCGGGCATGGCCCCCCGGCGGTCGGGCAGCGGCATCGGGAATGCCTCGGCGGCGAGGATGTCGTGGGGGGTGTAGTAGCCGGTTGGGTCGCGCGGCATGCGCGAGTCGCGGGTGCCGATCCCGAACTCCTCCGCCGCGAGCGTGTCGTGCGGGGGACCGTCGTTCGCGGGGAAGGCGGGCCAGCGCTCGAAGCGCGTGCCGATGCCGAACTCCTCGGCGGCGAGGGTGTCGTGGGGAGGCTCGTTGTCGGTGCGTCGGTCTCGTTCGAACACGTCCCTATGGTTCCACGGATATGGATCCGGCGACCCAGACGGAGGTCGAGGCAGCCGCCTTCCGCCGCCTCGTGCAGCATTTGCGCGAGCGCACGGACGTGCCGAACATCGAGCTGATGGAGCTCGCCGGCTTCTGCCGCAACTGCCTCGCCCGCTGGTATCGCGAGGCCGCCGAGGAGCGGTCCGTCGAGCTGCCCGACCCCGAAGCCCGGGAAGCCGTCTACGGCATGCCCTACGAGGAATGGAAGGCTCGCCACCAATCCGAGCGGCCCGCGGGCTGAGCGTCCTCGCCGTCGTGGCGGCGCTGGCCGCCGGGTGCGGTGCCGACACCGGCGAGGCCCCCGAGCGCCCGTCCGATCCGGTGCTGACGCCTGAGGCAGCGCGCGAGGCACGTCAGGCCGCCGAGCACGCCGACGCGGACGCGCCCTCTCAGGCGCGCGCCGTCGAGCTGCGCGGCGCCGGGTCCACCCCGGAGGGCGACCCGGGCGAGGACCGCCCGAGCCCCGGCGCCCAGACCGACGAGGAGGTCCGGGCCGAGCTGCGCGAGGCGCGCGCCGCCCTCCAGGACTTCCGCGGCTACCTCGCCTCGACGGCCTACCTGCCGACCGGCCCGCGGGCGCGGGTCGCCTCCGACGGCACCGCGGTGGCGCCGGAGGACGCGCCCGAGGTGGTCAAGCGCGTGATCCTCGCGGCGAACCAGATCGCCAAGTTCCCCTACCGCTGGGGCGGCGGGCACGGCGCGTGGCGGGACAGCGGCTACGACTGCTCCGGCTCGGTCTCGTTCGCGCTGGCCGGGGCCGGCCTGCTCGGGCGACCGCTGACGTCGGGCGACTTCATCGGCTACGGCCGGCCGGGCAACGGCGAGTGGATCACGATCTACACGAACCCGGGCCACATCTTCATGGTCGTGGCCGGCCTGCGCTTCGACACGAGCGGGCGCGGCCGCTCCGGCACGCGCTGGCAGGAGGCCCCGCGCAGCACGGCGGGGTTCGCGGTCCGCCACATCCCCGGCCTGTAGCTCACGTCACGCTGCTGTAACGCGTCGGACGGGGGTTCCGTCACTTGTGCATCCCATGGATGCACAACGGACGCCACCCCCCGGGCGCGCCGGGAGGCGCCGGCTAGTCCAGCTCCGCCGGCACCAGGCCCAGCGAGCGCTCCACGCCCGCCCGCAGCACCCGCACCTCCACGCGCGCCCCGATCAGCTCGGCGACCATCAGCCGCTGGAGGTCCTCGACGCGCTCGAGCCGCGTGCCGTCCACCTCGACGATCAGGTCCTCGGGCCGGATTCCGGCACGCGCGGCGGGGCTGTCGTCCATCACCTCGAAGACCTCGATGCAGGTGTCGCCCTCGGTCCGGGCGCGGGCCTGGGGCGGCAGCGGCCGCGGCCCGCCCGCGATGCCGAGGTATGCGCGCCGCACGCGTCCCTCGCGCATCAGCGCTGCGATCACGCGCCTGGTGGACTCGTTCATCGGCACCGCCAGCCCGAGGCCCATCCCGGCGACCGCGGTGTTCACGCCCACGACCCGGCCGCGGCTGTCGGCGAGCGCGCCGCCGGAGCTGCCGGGGTTGAGCGCGGCGTCGGTCTGGATCACGTTGTCGATCACGCGCGCGGCCCGGCGCGACCGCGCGGGCAGCGAGCGGCCGAGGGCCGAGACCACGCCGGCGGTCACGGAGCCGCTGAACCCGTGCGGGTTGCCGATCGCCACCACGAGCTGGCCGACGTGCAGGTCGTCGGCGTCGCCGAGCTCCGCCTCGTCCAGGCCGCCGCCGTCCGCACGCACGACCGCGAGGTCGGAGAGCGGGTCGCGCCCCACGACCTCGAAGCGGTCCTCACGCCCGTCGGCGAAGCCGGCGCGGCCGTGCCCGGCCGAGCGGCCGACGACGTGCGCTGAGGTGAGCATGAACCCGTCCGGGGTCAGGACGACGGCGCTGCCCGCGCCCGCCGGCACCTGCCCGCCGCGCGAGCGGCGCATCACGCGCAGGCTCGCGACGGAGGGCGTCAGCCTTCCGGCGACCGCGATGACGGCACGCGAGTAGGCGTCGAGCGCCTCGGCCTCCGGCGCCGCGACGCTCATGCCGGCTCCCGCCCGAACGCCACCTCCACCTCGCGCTCGTCGGTGCCGCGGAGCAGTGCCAGCCTGAGGGTCGTCTCGGGCGCCGGCAGCTCGTCGAGCGCCGCGTACAGCGAGTCCACCCCGTCGAGCGGCCGTCCGGCCGCGCTGACGATCAGGTCGCCGCGCTCGACGCCCGCTCGGTCCGCCGGGCTCCCGGCCTCGACCGCGCGCACGAGCAGCCCGTCGCGCTCCGGCAGCCCGACCGCCCGCCGCATGCGCCGCGCGACCCGCGGGGGTGCGACGGCCACGCCGAGCCGGTGCCGCTCCGGCGTCTCGCCGCCGGCGAGCGCCAGTGCGCGGCGCTTGACGTCCGCGTTCGCGGGCAGCGCCAGGATCAGGCCACCGTCGAGCCGGATCGCGTTGATTCCGAGGAGCCTCCCGCCGGTGTCCACGAGCGGCCCGCCGGACGAGCCGCGCGGGAGCGGCGCGGTGTGCTCGACGGCACCCTCCACGCGCCGCCCGCGCGGCAGGCGGAAGCGCCGGCCCGCGGACGAGACGAACCCGAGCGTCGAGCGCAGCCCGCGGCCGCCCGGGTTGGCGAGCGCGATGACAGGCGTTCCGACGGCCGGCGCCCCGCCCGGCTCCCACGTCACCGGGTCGATCTCCTCCGTGTCCACGTCGAGCACCGCGAGGTCCAGCTCCGCGTCGGCCGCGGCAAGTGACGCGGCGGCACGGCGGCCGTCGCCGAACGTGACCGTGACCTCGTCCCCGCGCAGCGAGTGCGCGCATGTGAGCACCTTCCCGGGAGCGATCACCACGCCCGAGCCGAGCGCCCACCCGCGGCCGAGCCCGACCACCGCCGGCCCCGTCCGCTCGGCCGCCTCGGCGATCGCGCTCCCAATCTCCTCCACTGCAGCCATTTGCGATCCTCCATACTTACTTGCTAGTTGCAAGTGACTACCATACAGCAGCCCGTGCCCGTACCGTTTCCGTCCATGGCCGAGCCGTCGGCATCGCCGCTCGCCGCCGCGCTCGACAGCGTCGGCGACCGCTGGTCGCTGCTCGTCGTGGAGGCGCTTCTCGACGGGCCGCGCCGGTTCGGCGACCTCCAGGAGGGGGTCCCCGGGATCGCCCCCAACGTGCTGAGCGGCCGCCTGAGGCGGCTCGAGTCGGAGGGCGTCATCGTGTCCGAGCCCTATCTCGAGCGCCCGCCTCGCTACGTCTACGAGCTGACCGCGGCCGGCCGCGAGCTCGCCGACGCCCTGCGGCTGCTCTCGGACTGGGGGGCGCGCCACCGCGAGGGCGGAGACACGCCGCGCCACGAGGTCTGCGGGACGCCGGTCGAGATGCGCCGCTGGTGCCCCACGTGCGCGCAGCCGGTCGGTGACGATGAGCTAACGGACCTGCATTTCGCCTGATACCGTCGCCCGTCTGAGCGATCAGCCCACACGGATGATGCCGCCGGGTGGAGGCGGCCCGCCGCACCGGCCGGAGCCGGACGAGGTCTATCGCCGGAGGCGCCTCCTGGCGGTCGCCGGTGCCGTCCTCGCGGTGCTCGTCATCGTGCTGCTCGTGAGCGTCGCCTTCGGCGGCGGCGACAGCGAGGAGCCGAGCTCGAACCCGGCCGACCTCGGCCTGCCGACCACGCCCGACAACCTCGACAGCAGGACCACGGACACGCAGACCGAGACGACGGACACGTCGACCAGCACGACGGTCACGCCCGCCACGCCGGTCACCCCCACGCCCGGCGGCGACTCGGCGGGCGGCACCGCGGCGCCCGTGACGCCGGAGCCGGAGCCCGAGCCCGAGCCCGAGGCGCCCTCGGGCGGCGCCGGGGGCGGCGCGGTCGCCCCGAGCTCGCCCTAGCTAGCCGTCCTGCGGCGGGCGCCGCCGGCCGCGCTTCACGTCGCTGCGGCGGCGCTTCGACTCGAGCCGCCTGCGCCGCGACGCCGCGGTGGGCTTGGTCGCCCGGCGCGGCCGCTGCACGGCGAGCGCCGACTCGAGCCGAGCGCGAAGGCGCTCCAGCGCCAGCTCGCGGTTGCGCGCCTGGCTGCGCGTGTCCTGTGCGCTCGCCCGGACCACCGCTCCCAGCCGGCCGGCGACGCGGCGCTTCTGCTCGTCGCGGAGGGCGCCCGACGCCTCCACGTCGAAGCTCGCCTCGACCCGCGACGCGGTGACGTTGGCGTGCTGCCCGCCGGGGCCCGACGAGCGGCTCGTGCGGAGCTGGACCTCGTCCAGCGGGACCACCACGCCGTGCCCGATGTCCAGTCCCTCCGGCACCCGGCCCGCCAGCCTAGACTGCGCCGCCATGCGCGCCGCCGTGGTCGGGCACGTGGAGTGGATCGAGTTCGCGGCGGTCGACGCCATGCCGGCCGCGGGGGACATCGTCCACGCGGGCGAGGTCTGGGAGGAGCCGGGGGGCGGCGGCGCGGTCGCCGCCGTGCAGCTGGCGAAGCTGGCCGGCGGCGCGGACTTCTACACCGCACTCGGCGACGACGAGCTCGGGCACCGCGCAAAGCGTGCGCTCGAGGACCTCGGCCTGACGGTCCACGCGACGTTCCGGCCGGAGCCCCAGCGGCGCGGCTTCGTGCACGTGGACGAGCGCGGCGAGCGCACCATCACCGTGATCGGCGACCGGCTCGGGCCGCGCGCCGGGGACCCGCTGCCCTGGGGCGAGCTCCGCCACGCCGACGCCGTCTACCTGACGGCGGGCGACCCCGGCGCGGTCCGGCTGGCGCGTGCGGCGGGTGTGCTCGTGTCCACCGCCCGCGGCCTCGAGGCGATCGCCGAGTCGCGTGTGGAGCTCGACGCGCTCGTGGCCAGCGGCGCGGACCGCGGCGAGCTGTACGAGCGGGGACGGCTCGACCCGTCGCCCAGGGTCGTCATCCGCACCGCGGGCGCCGCGGGCGGGGAGTGGGAGACGGCGACGGAGACCGGGGCCTGGAACGCGGTCCCACTCGGCGGTCCGGTGCGGGACGCGTACGGCTGCGGCGACAGCTTCGCCGCCGGCGTGACCTACGGGCTCGGCGCGGGCATGGGGCTCGAGGAGGCGCTCGAGCTGGGCGCGCGCTGCGGCGCCGCTTGCCTCACCGGTCGTGGCCCGTTCTCCGGGCAGCTTCAGCAGGCCTAGTGGATCGCGACCTTGCCGTCCTCGGGCTCGAGCGGAAGTCCCCGCTCGACCCAGGCGACGAGGCCGCCGGCCATGTTGTGGGCCTCGAGCCCGGAGGCGCGGAAGGCCTGCGCCGCGACGCCGGACCGGGCGCCCGTGCGGCAGTAGAAGACGACCGGCGGATCGCCGGTGAGCGACTCGGCCTCGGCCGACAGCTGGTCCATCTCCAGGTGGCGCGCGCCCGCGATGCGGCCCTCGTCCCACTCGTACGTCTCGCGCACGTCCACGAGCCGGATCTCGCCGCGGCCGGCGAGTTCGGCGGCCTGGTCGGGGCTGATGTCGTCGGGGAGCTCCACGGCGGGCGAGATTAGCGGGGCGGGGGTAGAGTGCGAGCCTCCATGGATCCTCGCGGCAAGACCGTCCTGATCACCGGAGCGGCCCGCGGAATCGGAGCCGAGTCCGCCCGCCAGCTGTCCGCACGCGGCGCCCGCGTGGCGCTCGTGGGGCTCGAGCCCGAGGAGCTCGCGCGCGTGGCCGCGCAGTGCGGGCCGGACGCCGCGGCATTCGAGGCCGACGTGACCGACACGGACGCGCTGGGCGCGGCGGTCGAGGCGGCCGTGGAGCGCTTCGGCGGCATCGACGTGGTGATCGCGAACGCGGGCGTGGCCCCGGCTGGCTTCGTGCGCTCGATGGACCCGGCCGCGTTCGAGCGCACCATCGAGGTCAACCTGCTCGGCGTCTGGCGCACGGTTCGCGCGGTCCTCCCGCACGTGATCGAGCGACGCGGCTACGTGCTGGTGATCGCGTCGCTCGCGGCGGCCTCGCACGGGCCCGGGCTGGCGGCGTACTCGGCGAGCAAGGCGGGGTCGGAGGCCTTCGCCGACGCTCTGCGCGCCGAGGTTCGGCACCTGGGCGTGGACGTGGGGGTCGGCTACTTCGCGTTCCTCGACACGGACCTGGTCCGCGGCGCGGACACCCAGACCCTGTTCGGCGGCCTGCGGCAACAGCTCCCGGGGCCCTTCGGGAAGACGTACCCGCTGAACGATGCGGTCCGCAGGATCGTGGAGGGCATCGAGCGGCGCGGGCGTGTCGTGGCGTATCCCGGCTGGGTGAGGCCGATGCTCGCGCTGCGCGGGATCAGCGGGCCGCTCCTGGACCGCGGCTCCGGTCAGCGGATCGCCGAGATCGACGCCGCCTTCAGCCAGGACGTCGCCGAGCGCGGCGCAGCCGAGGCATCCGCCCTCGTCGGCCCGGGCGGCCGGGCGGCCATGCGCGGCGAGACGCCGGTGGGCTGAGGCACAGGTGGCCAAGCGCGATCCCCGCATGATCCCGCTCGGCTACGGCAAGTTCGTGCGGGCCGACCGCGTCTACGCGCTCGTTCCGCTGGAGGGCGCCGAGCGGCGCGACGGCCGCCGCACCTACGTCCACGTGGACGGTCTCTCGGAGCCGGTGGTCGCGTCTCGCTCCGAGCGGGCGATCCTCGCCGACGTGGAGGCCGCGCTCGCCGAGGCGGCCGGGCTGCCGCAGCGCCGCCGCGGGCCGGTCACGACCGGGCAGGAGAGCCTGCTGCCGTAGCCGAAGCACGCGGCTCGGCCGCGTGCGCCCGGATGCGATAGCCGAAGCACGCGGCTCGGCCGCGTGCGCCCGGATGCCTTAAAGCTCCTTGACCTCGGCCAGCACGTTGGCGACGGACTCCTTCGCGTCGCCGAACAGCAGGGCCGTGTTCTCGTTGTAGAAGAGCGGGTTGTCGATCCCGGCGAAGCCGGTGTTCATGGAGCGCTTGAGGACGATGACCTGGTGGGCCTTGTCCACGTCCAGGATCGGCATGCCGTAGATCGGGGAGCCCTCGTTCTCGCGCGCGGCCGGGTTGGTCACGTCGTTCGCGCCGATCACGAGCGCCACGTCGGTCTGCGGGAACTCCGGGTTGATCTCGTCCATCTCCTTGAGATGGTCGTAGGGCACGTCGGCCTCGGCCAGCAGCACGTTCATGTGGCCGGGCATGCGGCCGGCGACCGGGTGGATCGCGTAGTCCACGCGGATGCCGCGCTTCTCCAGCTCGTCGGCCAGCTCGCGGACGGTGTGCTGGGCCTGCGCGACGGCCATGCCGTACCCGGGCGCCACGACCACCTTCGACGCGTACGCGAGCTGGATGGCCACGTCGGCGGCGTCGGTGGAGCGGACCGGCTTCTGCTCGCCGTCCTCGCTGGACGGGGTGACCGTCACGCCGCCGAAGCCGCCCGCGATGATGTTCGCGATCGAGCGGTTCATGGCCTTGGCCATCAGGTTCGTGAGGATCGAGCCCGACGCGCCGACGATGATGCCGCCCACGATCAGCGCCACGTTGTCGAGCGCCATGCCGGCGGCTGCCGCCGACAGGCCCGTGAACGCGTTCAGCAGCGAGATCACGACCGGCATGTCGGCGCCGCCGATCGGCAGCACGACCAGGTTGCCGAGCAGCGCGGCGGCGATCAGGACGGCGATGAACAGGCCCTGCGAGGGATCGTCGTTGGTCGAGCAGAGCACGATGCAGGCCGCGATGATCCCGACCAGCAGCACCGCGTTGAGTATCTGCTGCCCGGGGACCTTGATCGGCTGGCCCGGGATCAGCCCCTGGAGCTTTCCGAACGCGATGTTCGACCCCCAGAAGGACACCGAGCCGATCACCGTGGAGAGCAGGATCGGCACCATCTCGTCGAGCGGGATCTCCCCGCCGAGCTCGAGGCCGTGGCGGAACTCCGACCACGAGATCAGCGCCACCGCGCCGCCGCCGACGCCGTTGTAGAG
>JAFGJG010000037.1 GCA_016929195.1 Thermoleophilaceae bacterium | reverse complement strand
TTCCCAAGCCGAAGGTCGCGGGTTCGAAGCCCGTCGTCCGCTTTCTCGCGTCTTCAGGTTCGCCTGGTCTTGCCTGCAAAGCGGGCGGGTCTCTGTGCCGAGGTTGCGAGCAACGCTCCTTCATCGCCGCGCCTCGGTGTCCAGCACGCCGGCGAACATGCCCGGTTGCAGGCCGGTCTCGTCGAAGGCTCCGCGTCGGCGCAGGTCCAGCTCCGCCGTGCGGCGATCCGAGAGGTTCACGTCGTGGCTGGTCTGCTGCAGCGCCCTCATCACGGTGACGTATGACGCCGCGTTGGCGTTGTGGGTCATCCCGCGGAGGGCGTAGAGGTAGTCGTCCCGGGCCGCGGTTGGAACGATGATCCGCTGCTGGCTCGCGGCCGTGAGCTCCGAGTTCATGAGCAGCCGCGCAGCTCGCCCGTTGCCATCCGCGAAGGGATGGACCTCCGAGACCAGGAACATCGCGAAGCACGCGCGAGCGAACCCAGCTGGTAGCGAGTCGTAGAAACGGAACCCCTCTCTGAGCGTCCCCTCGACCAGCTCGGGGTCGACGAAGTCTGTGCTCCCGGCTCGGTTGGGCTCAGTCTTCCACCGGCCCGGCCCGATCTCGGGTCGGTCGCGAAGCATCGTGGCGTGCTGGGCTCGGAGGATCTCCACCAGGTCATCCGCCGACGAGGGCACCCGCCCGCGCTCGTTGGGCTCAGCGACGAGCCGGTACGTTCCCAGGATGTCGTGCGCGTCCTGGGGACGCTGCTGCGGGATCTCTCCCTCGAACACGATCCGCTCGGCCTCCTCCACCGTGAACTCGGTTCCCTCGATGAAGTTCGAGAAATAGGACTCGAAGAAGGCGAAGGTGCTGAGCTCGTGTGCTGGGTTCGCCTCCAGCTGGGGGAGGGCCGTCGTCAGGAGGTGGAGCTGGAGCTGCTCGAACCTCACGAGGCGCCTTGCGTCATACGGGAAGCCCGCTCGACGCGCGCGCCCGCGTGACGATCGCAGCTCGCCCTCCCGCGTACCATGCAGGGCTCCGATCAGCTCGTCCAGCCGGGGGAGCTCCTCCTCGGCGTCCAGCTGAGGCGCGAGGGCCCGTGCCTGGTCACGCAGCCGGCTGAGCTCGGCCTGGCGGCCGCCGGCGTACTCCTCGAGCTTCTCCTCGAGCTCCAATGGCGAGAGAGTGCGCGCCACGCCGCGCCGGCGCCGGGACGGTCGGATGTTCTCCAGGAACGCCCGCGGACGCGAGCTCATGTAGATGTCTTCGCCCATCCAGCGCGTGTCTCCCTCGACCGGTCCGGCGCCCACGCGGGCGCGCAGTCGCAGGCCCGGCAGATCGACGTCGCGGCGCCGCGGCGCCGCGAGCGTCACCGAGCCGTCCTCGGCCGGAGCGAACTCGATGGCCGTCCGGTCGACGATGACCGATCCGGGAAAGTACCCCGCGGCGATCGAGGACCAGTGTTGCCGCGCGATCGCCTCGAGCGGGCGCTGCATATCCCGCGTGTACAGGCCTCTCGCCAGCGGCCGGGCGCGGCCGGACCGCACGGCAGCGTGGACCGCTCGGCTCGTGTCGGCCGAGGAAAAGAACACTTCGGGCTGCTCGTCGAGGGCAAACGATCGAGAGTTAATGGATGGCATGAGGCCTACTCACGTAATCAACTCGGACTTAATCGTCCGTACGGTAAACAATCACAACTTAGGGGAAGAGAATCTAGCATAAGTGGACGAAGCCGGGAAACAATGAAGACTTAAGGGTCAGGTAGGTCGCGGGGCCGTGCTCCGGCGTGGCTGCCGCACCCGGTGAGGCGCAGCCTGCGAACATGAGCACCGTGATCGTCAGCGCTCACGCCGGCCGCTGTATCCCGTCCGCCGAGATCCGCGAGCGCCGGGAGCGCAACCGGTGAGGCGCTCTCTGCTGCTCGCGGCGCTCGCTTCGCTGGCGCTCCTGCCCTCCGCCGCCATGGCGGCCGGGAAGGGCACGCGCGACGTGCTCGTCGTCAGCAACAACTGGGCGGGCACTGCCGATCTGGTCGACCTGCACACGCTGAAGCGGCTCAAGCGGATCAATGTCATCCCGGACAACGCGGAGCGAGTGGCGGAGATCGAGGCCGACGAGACCGCGTCGTTCTACTTCGAGAACATCCGCACGCTCGTCGGCGAGGGCCACAACCAATACGTCGACGACGGCTTCACGTCGCCTGACGGGCGCTGGGTGTACTTCTCACGCCCGAGCTTCGCCGACGTCGTGGCCATCAGCCTCAACACGGGGAAGATCCGCTGGCGGACGAAGGTCGACGGCTATCGCGCCGACCACATGGCGATCTCGAAGAACGGAAAGCGCCTGCTCGTCTCGGCGTCGACCGCCAATGTCGTGCACGTCATTCGCACGAGCGACGGCCGGATCGTCGGCGAGTTCCCCTCTGGCGACTCGCCACACGAGAACAACTTCTCGAGGGACGGGAAGCGGATCTTCCACGCGAGCATCGGGCTCGTCTATACGGACACCGACGACCCGGCACAGGACTCCACCAAGGGCGAGCGGGTCTTCGAGGTGGTCGACGCCCGCTCGCTGAAGGTTGTGAGGCGGATCGACATGGGGCGGAAGCTGGCCCAGGCCGGCTACCCGGCCATGAGCTCGGCGGTGCGGCCGATGGCGGTCACGCCGGACGAGCGCTTCGTCTACTTCCAGGTCTCGTTCTTCTTCGGGATCGTCAAGTACGACCTGCGCAAGGACCGGGTGGTCGACGTGCTCAACCTCCCGCTGGGCGCGGCGAAGGGTCTCGATCGGACCGAGTTCCTGCTCGACTCCGCACACCACGGGCTCGCGATGAACCCGCGCGGCACGAAGCTCTGTGTCGCGGGGTCCATGTCGAACTACGCGGCGATCGTGACCCGCAGTCCCTTCAGGCTGCAGCGGACGGTCAAGGTCGGGCGGGTGCCGTACTGGTCGCACCCGAGCGAGGACGGGAAGTACTGCTTCGTCTCGGTCGCCGGCGAGGACCGCGTCTCGGTGATCTCGTTCAAGACCGCCCGTGAGGTCAAGCGGATCAGGGTTGGAGACCACCCGCAGCGGATGCGCACCGGAGTGATCCGGCGCGCCTTCCTGCGCTGACGCGATAGGGCTCCTCGTCCCGGGCCCGTCCCTCGGGGTCCCTACGCGGACAGGCCGGCGGCTCGCATGGCCTCGGAGTGGTCGAGAAACCCGCGGATGCTCGAGATCAGTCCGTCGCGGAATCCGAAGACCATCCCGAGCGACGAGTCGACGGGGACGCCGCTGCCCACTCCGCGTCCCTCCAGCCGTCCGAGCATGACGACAAGGCCCTCGGCGACGTGGAACCGGCCACCGTGAATGTGGAATCGCTCCCAGCCGTGGTCGAGGCTGCGGAAGTACCTTTCGATGCCCGGTCGTCCCTCGAAGGTCTCGCCCTCGATCGCCACCATCGAGGGAGACCACTCGAAGTCCGGAGTCGTGAGGTCGGCGAAGGCGGGGATGTCGCGTGCGTTGAACGCCTCGATCGCTTCTGTGGCGATCTCCATGTTCTCTCGCGTCATCGCCCGCCGAGTATCCCGCCCCCGGCCCGGTCCAGGTAGATTCGCCCGCATGTCGAAGCGCCTCGGCCGGTTTGTCGCGCTCGTGCTCGTCGCGGGACTGGTCGTGACCGTAGCCGGCGCCGGCGCGCAGGGCTCCGCGCCCGTCCCTCAGGCCGCGGGGCAGGCCGCGTGCCCGAGCGTGGTCGCCCCGGGCTCCTTCGCGAGCGCCGCCCAGCTGCGCAAGCAGCTCACGAAGGCGATGAGCTTCGGCCAGCGCAACCTGGCGAGCGCGTCCCACCGGAGGCTGATCAGCTGGCTCGAGCGCGAGGTCAAGCGGATCGACAGGGACTTCAGGCTCCGGTCCGACCCGTTCCGGGTCTGGCGCTGGCTGCCGCGAACGCACGCCAGGGGCGGTCCCGGTCTCGACATCGCCCGCGCGGGCGGTCTCAGCCTGGTGCGGCCGGGCGGGAAGGCGGGCAGCGTGCCGGTGGCGGGGGCGGTGCACTGGTCGAAGCCGGGAACCCGCAAGGGCCGGCTCGTCTACCTGGGCCCGGACGACGAGATAACCGCCGCGAACGCGAAGGGCAGGGTGGTCATACGCGACTTCCCGAGCGGGTCGCTGCCCTTCAGCGCCTTCGGCTTCGTGGGCCTCTACATCACGCCCGACCTGGCGAGCGAGACGGGCGACTACGCCCGCCCGTACATCAACGAGCTCCAGCAGGAGCTGCTGGCTGCCGGGCGGGCGGGGGCGGCCGGCGTCGTCTTCGCCTTCGACGTGCCCCGCAGACAGGTCCGCGGCTACTACGACCCGCACACCGGGACGCTGTACCGGCTGCCCGCTGTCTTCGTCGGCAGCGCCGAGGCCCGGCGGCTCAAGGCCCTCGCCAGGCAGGGCAGGTCGGCGCGCATCGCAGTCCGGGCGAAGGTAGACCGCGCGATGACGAGGAACGTGATCGCGACCCTGCCCGGCCAGAGCAAAGAGAAGATCGTGCTGGCGGCGAACACCGACGGCAACTCCTGGGTCCAGGAGAACGGCATCGTCGGGATGCTCGCGGTCGCCCGCTACTACGCGCGTCTCCCGCTCCGCTGCCGGCCCCGCACGCTCGAGCTGGCGTTCGCGAGCGCCCACGACACGCTCGTGAGCGACGGGACCGACAAGTACGCGGAGAAGCTGAACGAGACGAACGTGGCCTTCGCGTTCTCGATCGAGCACCTCGGCACCCGCGAGATCATTCCGACCGGCCAGGGCCCGCGGCGGCATCTCGAGTTCACCGGCAAGGGCGACCCGTTCCTGTTCGCCGCGGGCGACAGCGACGTTCTGCGCCAGACGGCGATCGCCACGACCCAGAGGCGCAGGCTCGACCGCACCGCGGTCCTGCAGGGCATCGGGGTCCCGGACGCCGCGCGAGTGCCGCCGATCTGCTCGATGGGCGGGCTCGGGATCGCGTTCCACAGGCGCCTGATCCCGACCCTGGCGATGATCTCGGGGCCGTGGACGCTCTACGACCCGGCATTCGGGCGGAGGGCGATCGACTTCCGGCGCATGCGCTCCCAGGCGCTCGCCGTCGGGGACTCGATCCTCGCCCTCGACGAGCTGCCGACCGACCAGATCGCCGGCGACTATCTGTCGTTCCGCGAGCGGCTCGCGCAGGGGGCGCCAACGTGCCCGCGCGAGGTGTACCCGCAGTTCGCGCCGGGTCCCTGACGGCGGAGCGACCGCCCGTGCCAACCCGAAGGTATGGGGCGGCTCCCCCTCTTTCGTAACTCGCGAAAGCCCCGCAATGGTGGGGTTTCTGCGGCCGGGTGGCGCTACAGAGCCGAGCCCGCCCGGACGTTGCGCAGAAAAAGCAGACCTGACCTACGTTGGTCAGACGGAACTCATCGTCCCACCTCGCCCAGGAGAAACAGACTTGGAACTCAGACGCGAACTCATTGAGCGGACGGACTTTCCTCAGGTCCGCCGGGGCCTCGATCCCGAGGCGGTGCAGGCCCACCTCCGTGAGGTGGCCCAGGCCGTCGACGGGATCAGGCAGGAGCGCGGCAGCGCCGCGGCGACCGGAGAGCGCGTCACGGCAATCGTCGATGCGGCCGAGCGGGCCGCGCAGGAGCTCGAGCAGACCGCTCGGGCCGAGGCCGAGCGCATGCGCTCGAGCTCGAAGGCCGAGGCGGAGACCACGCTGGCGCGTGCCCGCAACGAGGCCGAGAGCACGCTCTCGAGCGCCAAGGCGCAGGCCGAGAAGACGGTCACGAGCGCGAACGCCAGCGCTCACCAGACGCTGTCCAGCGCCAAGGCCGAGGCCGAGAGCACGCTCACGAGCGCGCGCAACGAGGCCGGCAGCACCCTGTCGACCGCCCGCGCCGAGGCGAAGAGCACGATCACGAGCGCCAACGAGGAGGCCGAGCGCACGATCTCGAGCGCGAAGGCCCAGGCGGAGAAGACGATCACGAGCGCCAACGCGGAGGCGGAGCGGACGGTCAGCACTGCCAACGCCAGCGCCGAGAAGACGCTGTCGACCGCGAAGGCGGACTCGGAGCGGATGGTGACGGAGGCCCGCAAGGAGGCCGAGACCACGCTCACGAGCGCACGCGCCGAGGCCCACGACCTGCGTGCCAGCTCCCGCAAGAAGGCGCAGGAGCACGTGGAGCGCGTGGAGCAGGCCGTGGTCCGGCTGCTCGACCGCGCGAACGCGGTCGAGGGCGACCTCGGCAAGCTCGTCGCGGACGCGCGCGGTTCGATCTCGACGCTCGCCGAGACGGTCCGCGGCGGCGCGGAGAAGCTCCGTGCCGATCTCGACGTGCCCCGCGAGGAGCGCGCCGAGGCGAAGGACGAGGCGCCGGCCAAGCCGGCTCCCGCCCCCGCTCCCGCGAAGCCGGATCCTGCGCCCGCCAACGGCACCGCCAAGCCGGCCGTCCCGGCCGCCGTCGCGGCCCCGCCCGCGCCCGCCTCGTCGCCGCTCGCCACCCCGGCACAGCCGGTTCAGTGGAGCGGGTCGAGCGTGGCCGCAGCGACCCCGGTGAACGGGGTGGGCCCCCGCCTCGAGGCCTTCAACATGGCCAAGAGCGGCGCCGCCCGCGACGAGGTGGCTCGCCACCTGAAGGAGAAGTTCGGGCTCGACGATCCGCGCGAGATCCTGGACGACGCCTTCCTCCGCTCCGGCCGCTAGCCCCAAGCCGTATCAACCAACCCGCCCCGGGAGCCCCCGCGCAAGAGCGTGGACGGCTCTCGGGGCGGTCGTCGTTCCGGCTAATGCTCCGGCGACGGCCTGCCGACAGGTCGTCCCAGGCAAGGGATGGCAGGATCGTCGCCGATACCGCGCTGGGAGCGCGTGACCGTCGTGGTGGCAGCGTACGTCGGTCTCTGGATCGCATGGCGGTCCTGGCTCGACGTGCTCCCCGAGGGCCCGAGCTACCTGGCCCTGCTGCTCGCCACCGTCGCCTGCGGCGCGGTCGTCCGGCACCCATCGGTTGTCCTGCTCGGCCTCGTGCCGGTGGCGATCTTCCTCGGCCACGAGGCCCCGAGCGGCGTGAACGTGGTCGACTTCTTCACGCCGGTGGTCGCGGCATGCGCGGTCGTCGGCGCGGAGCTCGGGCGCCGCTCAGTTCACCGTGCGCGCGATCTCGAGCGCCCGACGCAGGGGTAGCTCCGACTCGAGGCGGAGCAGCAGCGGCCCGTGCCGCGCCTAGGCGCGGCGCTCGAGCATCACGCGCAGGCCGAGACCCACCATCACGGCCCCGGTCAGCCGCTCTACCCAGGGCATGAAGGGACCCGAGGTGAACACACGACGGGCGCGCACCACCATCCAGGCGAGCCCCGAGTAGTAGGCGAGGTCGCACACCACCTGGAGGGCGACCATCGCGAGCGCGTACGGCAGGACGGGCTCGCCCGCCGGCACGAACTGCGGAAACAGGGCTACGAAGAAGACGGCCAGCTTGGGGTTCGACACGCTCGTGGCGACGCCGGCGCGGAACGGCCGGCGCGAGCGCGGTGCCCGCGGCGCGGCCGCATCGCCGCGGCGGCGGCTGCGCCAGAGGGCCTGCGCGCCGAGGTAGATGAGCACGATCCCGCAGGCGAGCTTCATCGCCGTGAACGCTTCGGCCGAGGCGGCGACCACCGCCGCGAGGCCGACGGCCGCGAGGAGCGCCCAGATCAGGATGCCGAGGCTGTTGCCGGCGATCGTCCGCAGCGCCTCGCCGCTGCCGCCGCGGAAGGCGGACTGGACGACAAGCGCCGTGGCGGGGCCCGGGATCACCGTGAGCAGCGCGGCCACCGGCAGAAACGTGACGAGCGCCTCGGCCATCAGCGCCCCGGATACAGCGGGGTGCGCAGGAAGCGATCCCGGACCGCGTAGTAGGCCGGCTTGGGGTTGCCGTCGTAGTCGATCAGGCCCTTGTTGTGACGCGTGTTGCGCCCGTACCTGGGATCGCGCCCCACGCCGCCGGTCCAGCCCGGGTAGATCTCGAACTCGCGGAGCGTCCAGTAGATCGCGCCGGACAGCACCGGCGAGCGGTCGACCACGTCCAGCGTGCGGAGGGCGTGGAAGCTCTGGAACGCGTAGCTGCCGCGCCTGGTGACGGGCTCGGTGGCCAGGGTCGGCAGCGCCTCCGCGCCGAACTCGGTCATCACGATCGCGGTCCGCGGGTAGTGGTCGCGCTGCTCGTAGATGAACGGCTCGAGGTCGTCGAAGTTGGACACCCAGCGGTACCAGCCGAAGTACTGGTTCACCCCGAGCAGCTTGAAGCGCCCGTAGGTGAACTGCTCGCCGTACCCGGGGCGGCCCTTCGTGTCGACGGAGATGGGAATGGTCGGGTCGAGGTCCTCGGCCAGCTCACGCGCCCGGTCGAGGAAGATCCGGGTGCCGGGCTTGGCGTCGGGGCTGAACGACAGCTCGTTGGCGACCGAGTGGGTCAACACGGACGGGTGGCTGCGGCCGGCCTTGACGGTGCGCGCGACGGAGGTGAGCGCCCGGCGCCGCTCGGCCGGGCGCCAGAGCAGGTTGGCGCCGTGGTCGCGCTGCCAGATCGGCGCTTCGTTCCACACGAGGATCCCGGCGCGGTCGAAGCGCTCCAGCAGCCTGTCGTTGAGCAGGTAGTGCGAGCGCGTGAGGTTGGCGCCCAGTCCCTTCAGCTCGCGTACGTATGAGTCCATGTCCGCCTCGGTCAGCGCGGCGCCATGGGCCGGCATGTCCTCGTGTATCGACGCGCCGCGCAGCTGGATCCGGCGGTTGTTCAGGTACAGGTGAGCGCGCTTGACGGTGACCGAGCGCAGGCCGATCGCGCGCCGCACGACCTGCTGGACCTGGCCGCGGTCGCGGAGCGTGAGACGGGCCGAGTAGAGCCGCGGGCTCTCCGGGTCCCAGAGCTGAGGGCGGGGGATCCGCACCGTCGCCCGCACGCGGCGCCGGTCGCCGGCCAGGCGGCCGAGGCGCACGCTGCGGACGATCGTCCGCCCGCGCGGCGAGCGCAGGCGCACCTCGAGGCGAGGGTCGATCGGACGCCTGCCGAGGTTCTCGAGCACCCCGTCGACGAGCAGGCTCGCCCGGCAGCGGCGCGCCGGGCCGCGGCACCTGACCTCCGACATCGTGCCGAGGTCGCGGACGTGGGCGCGGCCTACCGGCTCCAGGTGGACCGGCCGGACGATCCCGCCCCAGTTCCACCAGCCCTCGGGCAGCTTCGGGTTCTTGCGGCTGTCGACGATCACGGTCAGCTCGTTAGGGCGCTCCGGGCGGAGCCCGCGCGCGTCGACGGCGAACGGCGTGTAGGGGTCGGTGTTGCGGCCGATCCGGCGTCCGTTCAGGAACACGGTGGCCTTGCGCCGCACGCTCTCGAAAAGGATGCGCCAGCGGAATCCGGGCGGCGTCGCCGGACCGGTGAACGTCACTCGGTAGCGACGGACGCTGCCGGGATAGAGCGGGGCCAGCGCGCGCGACTCGAACACGCTCGGAACCTGGGCCGGCTGCCAGGGGGACGCCACGCCGGCCGCGCGTCCGGGCGGCGTGGCCGGAGCGGACGACGCCTCGCCCTCCGGAGCGGTCTCCTCGGGGGGCGGCGCCTGCGGCGGAGCGGGCGCGGCCGCGTCCGTGCGCACCTCCCAGCCGGCCGACAGCGGCACGCTCCGCGGCGGCGCTGAGCTCGCGGCCGCGGGCGCCGAGAGCGCCGCGGCGGCGATCGTCAAAGCGATGTGAAGGCGGCCCATCAGGCGCTGAGGGTAGGAGAAATCGGCGACGCATCTGGCAGAGTGCCGCCGATGCTTTCGCCCTTCGGCCTGGCCGACTCGATCGAGGCGCCGGTGGCGGTCTTCGGCGTGCTTCTCATGCTCGGGGCGCTCGTGGCGGGCCTCGCCCGCCGCAGCTTCCTGTCGCTCACGGCGCTGTTCGTCGTCGCCGGGTTCGTGCTCGGCCAGGGCGGCCTCGAGGTGCTCGACTTCACCGCCCACTCGGGCTTCGTCGAGACCCTCGCGGTGGTCGCGCTCATCCTCATCCTCTTCCGCGACGGGCTCGAGGTGGAGCAGGAGATGCTCCAGAAGGCCTGGCGCCTGCCGCTCCGCAAGCTCGTGCTCGCCATGCCGCTCACGTGCGTGCTGGTCGCTCTGGCCACGCATGCGCTGACCGACCTCGGCTGGACTGAGTCGTTCCTGCTCGGCGCGCTCCTGTCGCCGACCGACCCGGTGCTGTCCTCCATGGTCGTCACCAACCCGCGCGTGCCGCGCCTGATTCGGCATTCGCTCAACCTCGAGTCCGGGCTCAACGACGGCCTCGCGCTGCCGGCGGTGCTGGCGTTCACCGCCGCGGCGGAGAGCGAGGGCGACTTCGTCTGGTGGCAGTTCGTGCTGCAGGACGTGAGCGTCGGCGTGATCACCGGGCTCGTGGTCGCCTTCGTGGCGGCCCGGCTGATGCCGCGGTCGGCCGAGCCGCACCAGAAGGGCCTGTACGCGCTCGGCGTGGCCTTCGCCGCCTACGGCGCGGCGACGCTGCCGCCGGAGGGCAACGGCTTCATCGCGGTCTTCGTCTGCTCGATCGCCTTCGGCATCATGCGCGAGGACGTGCGCGAGTGCTTCGAGGCGCGCTCGGAGGACGTGATCGAGGTGGTCAAGCTGGGGGTGTTCCTCGTCTTCGGCGCCGTGCTCACCTTCGACGGGCTCTTCCAGGACGGCTGGGCCGCGGTGGCGATCGCGTGCTTCACGCTCGTGGTGGCGCGCCCGGTCGCCGTGTTCGCCGCGCTGGCGGGCACACAGGTCGGCGTCAGGGCCAAGGCGTTCATGGCCTGGTTCGGGCCGAAGGGCGTGGCCACCATGACGTTCGCCCTGTTCGTGCTGGGATCGGAGGTGCCGGACGCCGAGCGCATCCTCAACCTCGCCGCGCTGACCGTGCTGCTCTCGGTGATCGTCCACGGGCTGACGGATCAGCCGGGCTCGGAGTGGATGGCGCGCCACAGCGAGGGTGCGGCATGATGCCCGGGACCCGAGGGAGAGGAGACCGATGGACGTATGGGACGTGGCCTCGCTCGATCTGCAGCCGCATCACCCCGAGGTGCTGCGCAGCGAGAACGAGGGACGCGCGATCGCTATCAACCTGCCCGCGGGCGAGGCTCTTCAGGAGCACCAGGTGCACGAGCACGCCTGGCTGCTGGTCGCCGCCGGGGAGGTCGAGATCGAGCAGGACGGGCGCACCGTCAGCGGCGGCGCCGGCCTGCTCGCGCATTTCGAGCCGGGCCAGCGGCACGAGGTGCGGGCCACCGGCGACGCCCGGCTGATCCTGCTCCTGACGCCGTGGCCCGGGGAGGGGCACCCGAGTCTGCGGAACACCTGAGCCGGGCCTGCCAGAATCCCCGGCTGGATGGACCCCGCCCGCAAGCGCAAGATCCGCCTGGTCCTCACGCTCGGCATCGCCGTCTGCCTGGCGGCGGCCCTGCTCTACACGAGCTTCAGCGCCTCGACGGAGGCGAGCAAGCCGAGCGAGCTCCAGCCCGGGCGCTCGTACGAGGTCACCGGAAAGGTCGTGAAGTCCTCCGTCGAGCACGAGGGCGACAGGCTGCGCTTCCGCATCCGCGACCGCGACGGGACCGAGTCGGTGCCCGTCCTCTACAGCGGCGTGGTGCCGGACCCGTTCCGCGAGGGCCGCGAGGTGATCGTGTCGGGCGAGCTCCGCGACGGCACCTTCGTGGCCGAGCGCGACTCCCTGGTGACCAAGTGCCCGTCGAAGTTCACGAAGGACAAGTCCTCGGCGTGAGCGCCGGATGGCGGACGTAGGGTCCGCCTGCCTCGCGGTCGCTCTCCTCACGGCCGCGTACGCGGTGCTCGCCTCGGTGCGCGGGGCCCTGTCGGGCAGTCGCCGCTGGGTGACCTCCGGCCGGCGGGCGATCTACTGCCTCGCGGCGCTCACGGTGGGGGCGTTCGCGATCCTCGAGTCCGCCTTCCTGCGCTCCGACTTCTCCTACAAGCTCGTGGCGGAGGGCTCGTCGACCGACACGCCGACCTTCTACAAGGTCACGGCGGTGTGGGCCACCCAGGACGGCTCGCTCCTGCTGTGGTCCACGCTGCTCGCGCTGTTCGCGAGCGCCGTGCTCTTCCTCACCCGCCGCTCGCTGCGCGAGATCGCCCCCTGGGCGACCGCGGTGCTCGCGGTTGTGGCCGGCTTCTTCCTGCTGCTGATGGTGGGCTGGGAGAACCCCTTCGACACGCTGGCGAGCCCGCCCGCCGAGGGCGCCGGGCTCAACCCGCTGCTGCGGCACCCGGCGATGATGATCCATCCGCCGATGCTCTACACGGGCTACGTGGCGTTCTCGGTGCCGTTCGCCTTCGCCATCGGCGCGCTCATAACCCGCCGGACAGGCGCCGACTGGATCCGTGCCACGCGCCGCTTCGCGCTGATCGCATGGACCTTCCTCGGCACCGGGATCATGCTCGGCGCGCTCTGGTCCTACACGGAGCTCGGCTGGGGCGGCTACTGGGCGTGGGACCCGGTCGAGAACGCGTCGCTGATGCCGTGGCTGATCGGCACCGCATTCATCCACTCGATCATGGTCCAGGAGAAGCGCGGGCTCCTGAAGGTGTGGAACGTGTCGCTCATCTGCGCCACCTTCGCGCTCGCGCTGATGGGCACGTTCCTCGTGCGCTCCGGGATCCTCGACTCGATCCATGCCTTCGGCGCCTCGACGATCGGCGTGCAGTTCCTGATCTTCATCGGGCTGGTCGTGGCCGCGTCCGCCGCGCTGATCGTGAGCCGGCTGCCGGACCTGCGGAGCGAGGCGCGGCTGGACTCGCTGCTGTCGCGCGAGGCGTTCTTCCTGCTCAACAACCTCGTGCTGGTCGCGCTCTGCCTCGTGATCATGTGGGGCACGTTCTTCCCGCTGATCTCGGAGGCGATTACGGGAACCGAGGCGAGCGTGGGGCCGCCCTGGTTCGACCGGCTGACCACCCCGCTTGCGCTCGTCCTCGTGCTGCTGACCGGCGTCGGGCCGGTGCTCGCCTGGCGGCGCGTGACGTGGAGCTCGCTCCGGCGGATCCTCGTGGTCCCGCTGGCGGCCGCGGCGGTCACCTTCGCGGGCGCGGCGCTCCTGACGGACGCGGCCGACAGCCCGCCGTCGCTCCTCATGTTCACCTTCGTGGCGTTCGTGCTGGCGGTCGTGACCCAGGAGTTCGCGCGCGGCGCCTCGGCGCGCCGGACGATCACGGGGGAGGCGCTGCCGCGCGCGCTCGTGCGGCTGGCGGGCCGCAACCGCCGGCGCTACGGCGGCTACCTGGTGCACGCGGGGATCGCCGTGCTGTTCCTCGGGGTTGCCGCCTCCTCGGCGTTCATCGAGCAGCGCGACGTGCGGCTCAGCCCGGGCGACCGGTTCGAGGTGAACGGGTACGACGTGACCTATCGCCGCGCCACGGCGTCGCTCGGGGGCGACTCGGCGGGCACCGGCGCGCCGATCTCGCTCGGCGCGGTACTCGACGTGCGCCGTGGGGACGAGCGCTTCACGCTGCGGCCGTCGCGCAACTACTACTCGACCCAGGACCCGACCCGCGGCGTGATCTCGCGCTTCTTCGAGGGCGAGGCCACCAGCGAGGTGGACGTGCGCTGGGGGCTCCGCAAGGACTTCTGGCTGGCCGTTCGGCCCGATCTGAACGAGCTGACCCCGGCGATCCGCAAGGGTGACCGCGAGTTCTCGAAGTCGCCCACGGACGTGCAGGCGATCGTGATCGCGGCGCTCGCCGAGCGCTACCGGACCAACCCGCCGCCGGCGGCGTTCCGGGCCATCGTCTCACCGCTCGTGGTGTGGATCTGGATCGGCGGCGGCATCGCGGTGCTCGGTGCGCTGATCGCGCTCTGGCCCTCGCCGGAGGCGCGCCTGCGGCGCGTGCGGAGCCTGTACGCGGCGCGGCTCGGGCGCGAGCTCTCGCGGGCGTAGTGGAGTACGCCCTGGCGCTGCTGGTGCTGGCGGCGCTCGTCGCGCTCGTCGTCGTCGTGCCGCTGCGCCGCCCCGACGCCGAGCCGGCCCCCGACGAGGCCCGCATCCAGGAGCTCGAGGCCGCGAAGGAGGCGAAGTACCGTGAGATCCGCGACGCGGAGCTCGACCACCGCATGGGCAAGACCTCCGAGGCCGACTGGCGCGCGCTCGACCGCGAGCTGCGCGCGGAGGCGATCGAGGTCCTGCAGCAGCTCGACCGGCTGGAGGGCCGGCGGCCGGGGGAGGAGGGGAGCTAGCCGGTCGGCGTCCTGCGCAGGTCGATGATCTCGACCTGTCCGCTGGAGAGCGGCTGCAGCGTGCCCGGGTCGGGGAACGGCGGGCAGTCCGCCGGCGGGACGGTGGGCTTGAAGTACAGGGCCGTGCTGAAGCGGTCGCCGTCCCCGCCGATCCCGCCGTCGTAGAGGAACGCGTACTGCTGGTCCTGTGGTGGGAGGTCCCCGAAGGGCGGCCTCTGGACGAATCCCACCACCGCGGTGTTGGCCTCCACCGCCACGCACGTGATGTTGGTCGCGCCTCTCGACCCGAGCGGCAGCGAGATCCCGCCGGGCGGGCCGGTCTCCTGGTTGTAGATCACGGCGAACGCGCGCCCGTCGGGCGTCGAGCCGGCCGGTGCGGCATACGCGTTCAGGTCGATGTCGCGCCAACCCGTCTCGCCGTAGGGCACGAACTCGTTGCCGCTCGCGTTCACGGACGACCGGCCCGTGACGAACGTCCGCGTGTTCGCGCACACGGCGGGCTCGCCCTCGTCGCCGCCGCAGAGGCGGTAGGAGTAGGACGTGTCCTGGCCGAGGCCGGCGACCGGAGCGGAGAGGGGACCGGTCACGCCGCCGGGGATGCGCTTGGCGGGGGTGGTCGAGCGTGCGGCGGGCGTGGCCGTCGGCCAGTACTCGAAGTACACGTCGGCCGGCCCGTCGTTCGTGGTGCCCCTGCCGTTCAGGGTGGCCGAGGTGTTCAGCAGCTGGGTCACGTACTCGGTCGACCCGTAGCACCCGGCGCTGAGACAGGCCGCGAGGATCAGGGCGATCGCGGTCGGGGCGCGCACCCGCTCAGCGTATTCGCACCGGGTCGGCTGCCGCTACCCTTCTGCGCCGTGGAAGCGATCCTCAGCGGGCTTCAGGTGATCCTCGCGGTCGTCCTGATCGTGCTCATCCTGATGCACTCCGGCAAGGACTCCGGCCTGTCCGGCGCCTTCGGCGTGGGCACCGGGGCCGGCCCGTTCGGCGGCGGATCGCTCGTCGAGCGGAACCTCAACCGCTGGACCGTCGCGTTCGCCCTGCTGTTCGTGGCGAACGTGATCCTGCTGCTCAAGGTCTAGGCGGTGAAGCGCACGCCGCGCGCCCGCAGCGGGGGGCACGCGGTCGCCGTCGCGAAGCGGCGGCCGTAGTACTCGGCCTCGCTCACCAGCTCCTGCCGTGCGCCGAGTGCGGCCGTTCGAGCCAGGATTCCGAGCACCGAGTCGGTCAGGCGAAGGTCGTTGGCCGGCCGTGTGACGCGGCCGTCCTCGATCAGGAAGGTGCCGTCGCGGGTCACCGCCGTGACGAGCGACTCGCGCTGGCGAACCAGGTTCGCGTACCAGAGCCGCGTCACGTACACGCCGCGCTCGACGCCCTCGCAGAGCTCGTCCTCCCCGGCGGCGCCGCCGCCGATCAGGACCATGTTGGTGGGGCGGGGCCCCTCCGGATCGCCGCCCGGGGCGAGCGCGTTGCCGGTGGACGCGGCCCCGGACGCGGCGGCGCTCCGCAGGTCGTGCACGACCCCCGCCGCCACGCCGTCCTGAATCAAGGGCACCGGGACCTTCGCCGTGCCCTCCGGGTCGATGCCGCGCTGGAGCGTGGCCGCGAACCGGGGCGATTCGGACAGGTTCACTCCGGGCGCGGCGACCCGGTGGCCGATCCGCCCGGCCAGCGCGCCGCGGCCCTCCGTGTGCGCCAGCCCGTCGAAGGCGGCGCCGCCGAGCAGGTCGAGAAGCGTCCCGACCGCGCTCGCCTCGAACACCACCGTGCGCTCGCCCGGCCCGATCGCCGCCGGCTCTCCCGCGAGCGTGGCCTTGCCGGCGGCGCGTCGCGCCAGCGCGGCCGGGTCCAGCCCGCCGGCCGCGACGGAGGCGCGCCCGGCGTACCCGCTGCGGCCGCCCGGGGCGATGCAGATGACCTTCATGAACGCGTCCGTCGTCCGGTCGGACGCGATGCCGCCCTCGCTCGAGGCGACGGCGCGCTCCTCCTCAGCGGCGGTCCAGCCTCCGTGCGCCTCGGTGCCCTCGGCGCCGGCCACCTCGAACGCGGCCGCGAGCGCGCGCCCGCCGTCGGCCGGGTCGAGCGCGGCGGTCGCCGGGTCGTGCCCCGCGTGCGCCGGCGCCTCGCCGACGGGCCCGAACCCCGGGAACGATCCCGGCACCGCCAGGGCCCCGGCGGCCGCGGCGGCGCTGCGCGCGCAGGCGCGCAGCCCGTCGTCGCTCGTGTCGTTCGTGGCCGCGCGCCCCACGCGGCCGTCGCTCGCCACCGCGACCTCCACGGTCACGTCGTCGATCGCCGTGGCCTGCGTCGGCCGGCCGGCGGCGAACCGCATCAGCAGCGAGCGCTCGCGCACGACCGACGCGATCGCGTTGCGGCCGTGCGTGTGGCCGAGGGCCCGCTCCGCGAGCCCCGGCAGGTCAGGCAACGCCCACCTCGACATCCTGGAAGCGGGCCGGCGCCGAGCCGTGCGACACGCGCACGAACTGGCCGGGCTCGCCCTTCCCGCAGTCGATCAGCGACGTGACCCCCCAGGCCGGAGCCGAGCAGACGGCGTCGCAGGAGCCCCAGAACTGCGGCGTGAGCCCCGAGTAGCTCGGGTTGCGGAGCAGCCGGCCGCGCTCGCCGCCGCGGATCTCCCAGGCGGCCTCGCCCCCGAACTGGAAGTGGAGCCGGCGGTCGTCGATCGACCAGGAGCGGTTGCTCTCGATGAGCAGCCCCTCGCCGGTGGCGGCGATCAGGTCGTCGAGCGATCCGGCGTCGCCCGGGTCGAGGTTCACGTTCGTCATCCGGACGAGCGGCTGGCGGTCGAAGCCCGACGCGCGGGCGCAGCCACCCGAGCGCCCCAGGCCGATCTCGGCCGCGGACTCGCGCGAGGACAGGAACCCGGCCAGCACGCCGCCGCGCACGATCGGGAGCGCCTGCGCCTCGACGCCCTCGTCGTCCCACCGGAACGTGCCCAGGGCACCGGGCGTGGACGCGTCGGCCGTGACGTTCACGAGCGGAGACCCGATACGCAGCGAGCCCACCGCGTCCGGCCCCGCGTAGCTGCCCCCCGCGTAGGAGATCTCCCGCCCGAGCACGCGGTCGAGCTCGACCGCGTGTCCGATCGACTCGTGGATCTGGAGGCCCAGCTGCTCGCCCGCGAGGATCAGCGTCATGCGGCCGGCGGGGCAGGCGGGCGCCTTCAGGAGCGCGGCGGCCTCCTCCGCGATCCGGGGTGCGTGATCGGCCAGGCGCAGCCGCATGAAGCCCTCGTACCCGGCCTGGTCCACCTGGCCACCGTGCGAGGCGGGGTACGAGCGGATCTGGCTGTCCTCGCCGTCGACCGCAAGGGCGGCGATGCCGCCGCCGCACTCGGTCACGCTCTGCACGCACGCGGCCCCCTCGCTGGAGGCGAACGTCGTGACGATGCGCCGGCCCTCGAAGTGCGCGATCGCGACGGCGATCCCTCCGCCGGCGCGGATCGCCGCGTCCGTTTCGAGGAGCGTGGCCAGCTTGCGGTCGAGCGGGACGTCGAACGGATCCCGCTCGCAGGGGCTGGACCACGCGCCCTCGGCGGGCGTCTCGGGCGCCAGCGGGCCCCCCGCGGCGGCCGGCTGCGCGCGTGCGACCGCGAGCGCGCGGCCGAGGGCGGCCTCGCATTCGGCGCGGCCGGAGCCGCGTACGGCGGCGAAGCCCCAGGCGCCGCCGACCCGAACGCGGATGCCCACGCCGTCGCTGTCCTCGGCGAGGACGTCGTCGAGCACCCCGTTCCGGGTCGCGAGCCGCTCGCGCCGCGTCGCGACATGCCGGGCGTCGGCGTAGTCGGCGTGGCGCGCGGCCGCGTCGACCAGATCGAGCAGCAGCTCCCGCACGGCCGAGGCAGGCTACCTTCCTGTCGCGATGGCCTCGGGCGAGACGCCGATGGACCCCATGTCGCTGCCGCCGGACCTGCCCGCGCCCGAGGACGACGGCGCCGCGAGCCACCTGCCCGGGACCCGGCTCCCGGGGATCGCGCTTCCGGCGACCACCGGCGGCGCGATCGACCCGTCCTCCGTCACGGGCTGGGCGGTCGTGTTCGCGTACCCGCTCACGGGGCGCCCCGGCGGGGAGCTGCCGGGCGGCGAGGCGGGCTGGAACGCGATCCCGGGCGCGCGCGGGTGCACGCCCGAGCTGTGCGGCGTGCGCGACAGGCTCGGGCCGCTCGAGGCCCGCGGGGCGACCGTGTTCGGGCTCTCGACCCAGACGACGGACCACCAGCGCGAGGTCGCCGAGCGGCTGGGGCTCGGCTACCCGCTCCTGTCCGACTCCGAGCTCCGGCTGACCGATGCGCTCCGGCTGCCCACGTTCGAGGTCGAGGGGCTGACGCTGCTCAAGCGCATCACCCTGCTCGTCCGCGACGGCCAGATCGCGACGGTCGCCTACCCGGTCTTCCCGCCCGACGGCGCCGCCGCGCAGGCGCTCGAGCTGCTGGCAGCGCAGGGGTGACGGCGCGGGCCGGGACGCTCGCGCTGGCGGTCGTGCTCGCCGCGCCCGCCGCGGCGGGCGCGGCCGTCGTGGACGCCGGCCCCGTGAAGGCGCGCTTCGGCGCGCAGCCCCCGCGCCTCGTCGTGGAGGACCGGACCGGACGGGAGCTGCTCCGCGCTCGCTTCAGCGGCAGCGGCCTCGCGCTGCGCGTGCGGCGCGCCGGCCGCGGCGTGCTGGCGGTGCGGCTGCGCGCCCGCCGGGGCCGGCCCGCGGCGTCCTTCGGGCGCGCACGGCGCGAGCTGTTCACCGGGTTCGGCGAGCGCTCCAACGCGGTGAACCAGGCCGGGCGCGTGGTGCTCAACTACGTCTCGGACGGCCCGTACCTGAAGCGCGACCGGCCGATCGCGGGCGCGATCGCGCCCCCCTTCGGCTACGCCGACCGAGACGACGACACCTACTACCCGGTGCCCTGGCTCCTCTCGAGCCGCGGGTACGGGGTGCTGATCGACAACGAGGAGACGAGCCGCTTCGACCTGGCTCCGCGCGGGCGCTGGAGCGTCGTGGCCGAGGCCGCGACGCTCGAGCTGCGGATCTTCGGCGGACCGCGCCCCGCCGATGCTCTGCGCCGCTTCACGGCGGCGACGGGCCGCCAGCCGGCGCCGCCGGCGCCGTGGGCGTACGGGCCCTGGTTCCAGACCGGCCAGCCGAACGTGACCCCGCTCGCGGAGGAGGCGGCGATCGTGAGGACGTTCCGCGACGCGGACGCGCCGGTCTCGGCAGCCGAGACCCAGATGCACTTCCTCCCCTGCGGCGCGCACCGCGGCCGCGAGGCCTACGAGCTGGCGCGGACGCGGCAGTTCCACGCCGCCGGGCTCGCGCACCTCTCGTACTTCAACCCGCACCTCTGCACCGCCTACCAGCCCGTCTACGACCAGGCGGTCGCGGCGCGGGCGCTCCAGCTCGGGCCGGACGGGCGGCCGATCACGTTCCCGGCGTTCGTGGGCGGCGAAAGCGCGGCCGGGTTCACGGTGGAGCCGCTCGCCCAGTTCGACTTCACGGCGCCGGGCGCCGCGCCCCTCTACGCACGACTCGTGCGCGAGGCCTTCGCCCAGGGCAAGGACGGGTTCATGGAGGACTTCGGCGAGTACACCTCGCCGCGGGTGCGCTCGGCCGACGGAACGCCCCCGGCGCGGATCCACAACCGCTACCCGCGCGACTACCACTGCGCGCTCCAGCGGATCACGCGGGGGCTCGGCCGGCCCCTGGTGCGCTTCCAGCGCTCCGGCTGGACCGGCGCCGCGCGCTGCTCGGTGAACGTCTGGGGCGGCGACCCGACGACCGTCTGGGGCTTTGACGGGCTGCGCTCGGCGGTCACCCAGGCGCTCACGATCGGGATGAGCGGCGTGGCGCGCTGGGGCTCCGACATCGGCGGCTACACCTCGTTCGGCACGCGGGAGCGGCTGACCCGCGAGCTGCTCGACCGCTGGATCCAGCTCGGTGCCGTCTCGGGCCTGATGCGGACGAAGCGGTCGGGCATCGCGTTGCCCGCCTACGAGCGCCCGCAGGTCTTCGACCCGGCCTCGCTGCCGCTCTGGAGGCGCTACGCGAAGCTGCACACCCAGCTCCTGCCGTACATCGAGGCCGCGGACGCGGAGTACCGGGCGACGGGCATGCCGCTGATGCGCCACGGCCTCCTGACCGACCCCCGCGACCCGCGCGCGGTGCGCGCGGACAACCAGTTCGGATTCGGAGGCGACCTCCTCGCTGCCCCCGTCCTGCGGCCGGGCGCCAGGCGGCGCTCGCTCTACCTGCCGCACGGGCGGTGGGTGGACCTGTGGCGCTCGGCGCGGTACGTCGCACGCGACGGCAGCGTCGGCCTGGGCCGGGCCCGCTCCCTCGGCGGCGGGCGGCGGGTGACCCTGCCCGCGCCGCTCGACGAGCTGCCGCTGCTCGTGCGCGCCGGCGCGGTGCTGCCGCTCCTGCCGGCCGACGTGGACACGCTGGCGCCGTACGCGGGCCCGGGGGTGGTGCGCCTGGCCGACCGGCGCGACCGCATGCAGCTGCTCGCCTTCCCGCGTGGGCGCACGGAATCGCGGATGGGGGCGCGCCGCGAGCGGCTCGCGTCCGCCGAGACTGCGCGCGGCTGGACGCTCGCCGTCCGCGGCAGGCGCGCCCGCCGCTACTCGCTCCAGGCCTCGCTCGCGACGCTCCGGCGGCCGTTCACACCGCGCCGGCTGCTGCTGGCCGGCCGCCCGCTGCCGCGCTCGGCCTGGAGCTACGACGCGCGCCGGAGGGTCCTGCGAGTGGAGTTCCGCTGTCGCTCGGCCGTGCTGGCGGTGCGGCGCTAGCGGCCGACCCGCTCGGCCTCGTAGCCGCGCCGCGCCGCGAAGTCGGTGTCCTGCACCTGGTTCGGGACCGCGAAGCGCGCCAGCCGGACGCGCGCGCGGTCCGGCAGCAGCGCCAGCGCCCGCACGAAGGCGCCTACGGGCCGCGGGACGAAGACGTCGAAGCGCGGCCGCTCGATCGCGTCGGCCACCGCCTTCGCCACGTCCGCCGGCTGGAGCGATCTGCCGCGCCCGGCGCTCGTGCCCGCCGCCAGCTCGGTCTCGACCACGACCGGCATGACGACGCTGACGTCCACGCCGCTCCCGCGCAGTTCCTCGCGCACCGCGACGCTGTAGCCGTAGACGGCGTGCTTCGACGCGCAGTAGGTCGCCTCGCCCGGCGGCGCGATCTTGCTCGCCGAGGAGGCCACGTTCACGACGTGGCCGCGCCCGCGGACGCGCATCCGCGCCGCGGCCAGCTTCATCCCGCGCAGCACCCCGTGGAGGTTCACGTCGAACTGCTTGAGCGCCACGGCCTCGGGCTCCTCGTCGAAGCGGCCGACCCACATGATCCCGGCGTTGTTCACGAGCACGTCGAGCGGGCCGAACCGCGCCTCGGCGGCATCGAGAAACGAGCTGAAGGAGGCGCTGTCGGTCACGTCGAGCCCGAACCCGGCCGCCCGCTCGCCCAGCTTCGCGGCCGCGGCCTCGGCTCCGGCGGCGTCGAGGTCCCCGAGGGCGACGCTCGCGCCGCGGCGAACCACCTCGGCGCCGATCGCCGCGCCGATGCCGCGTGCCCCGCCGGTCACGGCGACCACGCGTCCTACCAGCGAATCCGGCCGTGAGCTCACGAACGCCGAGTCTATGATCGGACGCCGTGCTCGCGCCAGGCACCCATCCCGGGAAGGTGCGCCTGACGGTCACCGACCTCGACCGCTCGGTCGGCTTCTACCAGGACGTGATCGGCCTTCGGCTGCACGTCCGCGAGAACGGGACCGCGGCGATGGGGGCCGGGGGAGAGGACCTGGTCGTGCTCGACGAGAACCCGCGGGCGCGGCCGGCGGGCCGCACGTCCGGCCTCTACCACTTCGCGCTCCTGCACCCCTCGCGCGAGGAGCTGGCATCGGCCCTGCAGCGGCTCGCCGCCCGGCGCACGCCGATGCAGGGCGCGTCGGACCACGGGGTCTCCGAGGCGCTCTACCTGCCGGACCCCGACGGGAACGGGATCGAGCTCTACGCGGATCGTCCGCGGGAGGTCTGGCCGCCCCCCTCGCCCGGCCTCCGCGTGGGGATGTTCACCGCGCCGCTCGACCTCGAGGAGCTGCTGCGGGCCGCGCCGGGCGACGAGGCGCCGCGCCACGCCGACCAGGGGCTGACGCTCGGCCACGTGCACCTGCACGTCGGCGACCTCGACGCGGCGATGCGGTTCTACCGCGACGTGATCGGGTTCGACGCCATGGCCGAGCTGCCCGGCGCCGCATTCGTGTCGGCCGGCGGCTACCACCACCACCTCGGCTTCAACACCTGGCAGGGAGAGGGCGCCCCGCCGGCGCCGGCCGACGCGGTCGGCCTGCGCTACTGGACGCTGCTGCTGGACGGGGACGACGAGCTCGCCGCCGCGCGCGAGCGCGTCGAGGCCGCCGGGATCGCCGCCGAGGAGCATCCCGAGGGCCTGCTCGTGCGCGACCCTTTCGGGAACGCCCTGGTCCTCAGGACCTGACGACCGAGCCGTCGCGCATCTCGATCACGCGCGGCGCCCGCTCCGCGATCTGCCGGTCGTGAGTCACGAGGATCACGGTCAGCCCGTGCTCGCGCCAGAGCCGCTCGACCGACTCCATCACCTCCTCGCCCGTGGCCGAGTCGAGGTTGCCGGTCGGCTCGTCCGCCAGCAGCACACGCGGCTCGTTCGCGAGCGCGCGGGCGATGGCCACGCGCTGCTGCTCCCCGCCCGACAGCTCGGACGGCAGATGGTGGGTGCGCGCGGCGAGGCCCACCTGTGCCAGGAGCTCGTCCGCGCGTCGTCGTCGCTCGGCGCCCGGCGGGCGGGCGGGGGCCAGGGCGACCTCCACGTTCTGTCGCGCGTCGAGCGTCGGGATCAGGTTGAACTGCTGGAAGATGAACCCGATCGTCGTGCGCCGGAGCGTGGCCAGCCCGGAGTCGCCCATCCGGGCGAGCTGATCGCCCTCGAACAGGATCTCGCCGGCGCTCGGCCGGTCGAGCGCGCCGAGGAGCTGGAGCATCGTGGTCTTGCCGGAGCCGCTCGGCCCGACGATGGCGACGTACTCGCCCGCGTCGAGCCGCAGGTTCGTCGGCGCGACCGCGATCACCTCGGTCGCGCCCTCCCCGTAGCGCTTCTCGGCCGCCTTCAGCGTGTAGAGCATGCGTGCCTCCTCAGTCGATGTGGCGAAGCGCGTCGGCCGGCCGCAGGCGCGCGGCGCGGAGGCTTCCGAGGGCGCCCGCGAAGAGCCCGCCCGCGAGCGCCAGCCCGATTGCGATGGCGATCAGCTCCGCGTCCACCGAGGCGGTGAGCTTCACGACCTCGGACCCGGCCTGGACCGCGCCCTGGCCGAACCCACCGGCGCCGCCGGGCGGGCCGCCGCCCGGCCCCACGATCCGCGGACCGGTCTCGGCCGCCTGCGCCACGGTCGCCCGGAGCTCCGGCCCGACGGCGCTGACGACCGCCGCGCCGCCGATCCCGATGAGTGCGCCCAGCGCGCCGCCCACCGCGCCCTGCGCGAGGGCCTCGCCGGTCACCTGGCGCACGACGAGCCGCTGCGGCCACCCGATCGCCTTCAGCGTGCCGAGCTCGCGCGTGCGCTTCGTGACCGACGAGAGCGTCAGCAGCCCGGCGATCACGAACGCGGCGAGCAGCCCGACGATGGTCAGCGCGCCGCCGAGCTTCCCGGCGAGGTCCTTGGCGTCGGACAGCGAGCCCGTCACGCGCTCCGCCAAATCCGCGCTCGTCGTGGCCTGCGCGCCGGGGAACCCGGCCTCGATGCGCTTGGCCATCGCGGCCACGTCGCCCGCGCTGTCGGCGCGCACGTAGAGCGTGTTGAGCCGGCCCTCGCGCTTCGCGACCGCCTGAAGCTGGTCGAGCTTCACGTAGATGTCGGAGGCCTGGCCGCCGAGCGGCGCGGTCGCGATCCCCACCACCTCGAACCGGCTGCTCCCGAGCTTCAGGTCGTCGCCCACCGCCAGGTCCTTCCGCGCGGCGTAGCCGGACCCGAGGATCGCCTCACGCGCGTCGCCGGGCGAGAAGTACTCGCCCTTCGTCATCTGGCCGGCGGTGACCGCACCGAGGCCGCTGTGGGCCTGGTCCACGCCGCTCACGCTGCTGGCGTCGAAGTCGATGTTCTCGGGCGGCCCGGGCGGAGCACCGCTGCCCGGACCGAACTGCTGGACCTGATCGCGCTCGGGCACGGTCCCGGAGACGGTCACGAGGTTGAGCGTCAGCCCGCCGGCGGCCTCGCTCACGCCGTCCATCGCGGCCACCCGGGCGGCGCGACCGCCGGCGAACGACAGCTGCGGCCCGGAGGTGAAGTTCGTCTCGCTGAACTTCTCGCCCGGCTCGCCGAGGTCCGCGAGGCCCTGGCGGACCGGGCCGCCCTCGCGCTGGAGGCTGCGCCGCTCCGATGCGGAGAGGTCGCCGGGCTGCTGCGGGTTCAGCGGCCGCGTGACCGACAGGTCCGTGCCCACGCCGGTCAGCGGCTCGAGCACCTCGTCCTGAGCCTTGTCGAGGCCGTCGGAGAGCGCCGCGACCGTCACGACGAGGCCCACGCCTACGCCGAGGCCGAGCGCCGTGAGAAACGTGCGGCCCCGGCGCCGGCGGAGCTCCGACGCAATGTAGGAGAGGTAGAACAACGACTAGTCCCAGCGCGGGGGCCGCGGGCCGCCGAAGCCGCCGGGCGCGCCCGGGCCGCCGGGGGGCGGGCCTCCGAAGCGGTGCCCGCCGAACGGGCCGCCCTCGCCGAGGTGGTCGAGCCGCTCGTCGAGGTGCTCCAGGATCTCGTCCGCCTGGGAGCGTGTGAGCTTCCCGTCCTTGACGGCCGCCTCGATCCGCTTCCTCTCGGCCGCCTTCACGGCCGCCCGCACGTCGTCGAGCGACTTGCCCTGGGCCTTCGCGACCTGGGCGAGCGTCTTGCCGTCGCGCAGCTGCGAGAACAGCTTTCGCTCCGTGATGCCGAGCGCCTTCGCCACGTCGCCGAGCGGGCCGCCGGCGGCGCGCATGTGGCGCCCGAAGTGCGGCGGGCCGCCGGGGAACCCGAGCACCCGCCCGGAGTCCTCGCGGTGGCGCTTGATCGCCTCCGCCTGCTCCTTCGTGAGC
>JAFGJG010000036.1 GCA_016929195.1 Thermoleophilaceae bacterium | reverse complement strand
GGCCGGATGTTGATGATCGTCTGCGGGGTGATCGTGTCGGCGTCCTCGGTGGTGAGGCGCTCGCGCACGACGCGCTCCATGCGGTAGAGCCCGATCCGGAAGGCCTCCTGGATCAGCTCCCCGACGGTCCGCAGCCGGCGGTTTCCGAAGTGCTCGTACTCGTCGAGGCGCTCCTCGATGGGCTCGCGCGGCAGCGAGACCGCCTCCAGCGCGAAGTCCTTGATCGGCTCCTCGCCCTCGTCCCCGTCGTACATCCCCGACTCGGGGATGCCGAGCTGGCGCGGCAGCGAGATGAGCTCCTTGATGAGCTCGATGATGTCCCGCGGCGTGAGCGTGCGGCGGTCGAGCGGCTCGTCGATGTGGAGCCGCGAGTTGAGCTTGTAGCGCCCGACGCGCGTGAGGTCGTAGCGCTTCGGGTCAAAGAACAGCTGGTTGAGCAGGTTCTTCGCGGCGTCGATCGACGGCGGCTCGCCCGGGCGCTGCTTCTTGAACAGCTCGATGAGCGCGCCCTCCTCCGACTTCGTGACCTCGGCGTCCGCGTCCAGCGTGAGCCGGATGTAGAGGCTGTCGTCGAAGAGCTTGAGGATGTCCTCGTCGGACCCGGTCCAGCCGGGGATCATGCCCTTGTCGTTCTCGTGGGTGCCCTCGCGCAGCACGTCGCCCATCGCCCGCAGCAGCACGCTCACGGGGAGCTTGCGCTTCCGGTCGATGCGGACGAAGACCTTGCCCTTCTTGTCGATCTCGAGCTCGAGCCAGGAGCCGCGGGCCGGCATCAGGTTCGCGATGAAGACCTGCTTCTCGCGGTCCTTGGGCTCCATCACGTAAGCGCCCGGCGAGCGCACGAGCTGCGTCACGACGACGCGCTCGGTCCCGTTGATGATGAACGTGCCCCAGTCGGTCATCCACGGGAAGTCGCCCATGAAGACGGACTGCTCACGGATCTCACCCGTCTCGCGGTTCTGGAACGCGACCTTGACGGTCAGCGGTCGCGCGTAGGTGAGGTCCTTCTCACGACACTCGGAGATCGGGGCGACGGGCTCGTCGAAGTGGATCTCCTCGAAGACCACGGCGAGGTTGCCGGTGTAGTCCTCGATGGGCGAGACATCGTCGATGGTCTCCCTGAGACCACCCTTCTCCGTGTCGACCAGCCACTCGAACGAGCGCCGCTGGATATCGATCAGGTTTGGGACTTCGAGGGCGTTCTCCAGACGGGAGAACGAGCGGCGGGTGCGAGCAGCGTCAACGCGTGCCAACTCGGCGACTCCTTCAGATTCCGTACTTCGAGGACAGGCGGGCAGGGCGCAAAGCGCGACCCACCAGAATAGCAGACTCATCTCCGCCCCGGCAAGGGGCGGGTGCCCACCCGGATGGGTGAGGCGCGGCCATCACGGACCCCGTCTCGAGGCGCCGGGTATATGTGCCGGCGCACTTCCAGGGACGGCTGCGGCTATAGGCCGCGCCAGAGGTTAGCGGGTCATCGCCATTCCGGCGAGGCCGACGAGCGCGAGCGCGTACGCCGCATACGGCAGCAGGACGTCCTCCTCACGGAAAGGCTTGAGCAGCGGGGCGCCCGGCGGGACCGCGACGTCGCGGGCGAAGTGCGCGAGGGTGCCCCAAGCCGTGCCGTCCGCCAGCTCGCTGCGACTCGCGCGCGCGAGCGCGAACAGGGGGGCCACCGCCAAGAGCGAGTGGGTGGCCGGGCGGCGGGTCTCCGGCGTGGGGTGCTCCCCGATCGCGAGCGGGATGTGATCCACGTCGGGCAGGAGCGAGCCCGCCAGGAACCCGGCGTGCCAGCGCGGCGAGCGGTCGCGGAGGTTGAGGGCCATGAGCGCCGCCGTCGCGACGTGGGCGGGGTGGTCGAACAGCGCGATCAGGATCCAGCGCGGGCGCCGGAGGTGCAGGACCAGGTCCGCCCCCGCGACCACCAGCGCCGCCGCCGCTGCCGCCCACCCCCTCACGCGTATGAGAGGAACTCGAGGAGGCTTCCGTCGGGATCCCGGAAGTAGACGCTCGTGCCGCGCCCGCGGCCGCCGTAGCGGGTGACCGGCCCCTCCTCCACGGCCACCCCGTGAGACTCGAGGTGCTGGACCGCGCCGTCGATCGGCCCATCCCAGACGAAGCAGAGGTCCGCGCCTCCGGGAGCGGCCGGCCGTGCCGCGACCGGGCTCGGCTCCTGCCCGGGACCGTGCACGTTCAGCTGCTGGGCGCCGAAGCGGTAGTGGCGCGCCTCGCTCCCGTCGCGCTCGATCAGCTCGGCGCCGAGGACGTCGCGGTAGAACGCGTTCGAGCGCTGCCAGTCGGAGACGTGGATGACCACGTGGTCGAGCGCGGGGCCCATGCCCCCCGGATGCTAGGGCCGTTCGACCGCCGCGCTGCCCGAGCCGCGCCGGACCGGCTCGGCGGCGGCGAGCACGCGGCCGTGGCGCCCGAAGTCGATGCCGGTGGCGGCGCCGATCTCAGGGTCGTCCGGCGTCTCGAAGGTCTGCCCGTAGCCGGCCGCGAGGGCGCGGCCCTCCGGCGAGTCGACGAAGGCCTGCTCCGCCTGGCTCGGCGTGGCGTTCCGCTGGCTCACCCGGGGCGCCGCGATCGCGTCCGGGAGGGACGCGCCCAGGGCGAGCCGGTCGAGCAGGATCTGCGCCACCGTCGTGATGATCGTGGCCCCTCCCGGCGATCCGACCGCCAGGTACGGCCGCCCGCGCCGGGTGACGATCGTGGGGCTCATCGAGCTGCGCGGCCGCTTGCGGCCGTCCGAGCTGTTCGGCGCGGCGGGATCGTCGTAGTCGAAGTCCGTGAGCTCGTTGTTGAGCAGGAAGCCGTGGCCCGGCACGACGATGCCGTTGCCGCCGATCGACTCGATCGTGAACGTGTAGGAGACGACGGTCCCGCGGCCGTCGGACACCGTCAGGTGGGTCGTGGAGTGGCCAGGGCCGCCGCCGTCTCCGTACGGATCGCCCGGCTCGGCCGGGCTGGTGCCCGCGGCCGCCGGGTCGATCAGCTCGCGCCGCTCGGCTGCGAAGCGCCGCGAGAGCAGGTCGCGGAGGGGCACGTCGAAGAAGTCCGGGTCCGCGAGGTAGGCGCCCCGGTCGGCGAAGGCGAGGCGCTCCGACTCGATCAGGAGGTGGAGCGCACGGGTGCGGTCCGAGGCGAGCGCGCGGTAGCCGTCGAGGATGTTCAGCACCTCGCCGACCGTCGACCCGCCGCTCGAGGGCGGGCCCATTCCCCACACGTCGAGGCCGCGGAAGCGCACGCGTGTCGGACGGCGCTCCGGCGCCGTGTAGGACTCGAGGTCGCCGGCGCTCAGCAGCCCCGGGCGCCAGACGTGGTCAGCGCCGGCGGCGACCGGCGGCTCGTTCGAGGCCTTCACGATCGCGTCGGCGATCGGACCCTCATAGAAGGCGCGCGGGCCGCGCCTGGCGATCAGCCCGTAGGTGCGCGCAAGGTCCCGGTTGCGGATGATCGTGCCGGCGTCGCGGGGGGTCCCGTCGGGGTCTAGATAGAGCGCCGCCGTGGACGGGACGTCGTCGAACCACGGCACGTTGTCCTCGGTCTGGCTGACGAAGGTGTCGTCGACCCGGAAGCCGCGCCGCGCGACGGCCGCCCCCGGATGGAGCGCGCGCCCGAGCGACCAGGTGCCGTACCCCTCGAGCGCCTCCGACCAGCCCCGGACCGTGCCCGGCACGCCGGCCGACAGGCCGCTGTAGCGGGCCGGGTCGAACTCGAGCGGCTCGCCGTTCTCCATGAAGGACGTGGGGGTCATCGCCGCGGGCGAGAGCTCCCGCGAGTCGATGGTCGTGACCCTGCCGCTCGGCGTGCGGATGACCATGAACCCGCCGCCGCCGATCCCGCAGGAATAGGGCTCGACCACGCCGAGAACGCCGGCGGCCGCCACCGCGGCGTCCACGGCGTTCCCGCCGCGGCGGAGCACGGAGATCGCCGTCCGCGTGGCGGCCCTGTCCACGGACGCCGCGGCGCCGCCGTGGCCGGTCGCGGTGGCGCCGGCCTGCGCGCCGGCCGCCGGCGCGAGCGCGGCCAGTGCGGCGAGGGCGAGGGTGGCGACGCGGCGGCCCATCTCCCGAGCCCTACCCGGCTCCGCGCCCGGAAACACCCCCGGAACGGCGAGGGGCCGCCTCGCGGCGGCCCCTCGACAACGCTGCTGAAGCGGCGTGCGCTACTTGAGCTCCACGCTCGCGCCGGCCTCCTCGAGCTCGCCCTTGAGCTTGTCCGCCTCGTCGCGGTCGATGCCCTCCTTGACGGGCTTGAGCTCGTCCACGAGCGCCTTGGCCTCCTTGAGGCCGAGGCCGGTGGCGGCGCGAACGACCTTGATCACCTGGATCTTCTTGTCGCCGGCGCCGGTGAGCACCACGTCGACCGTGGACGACTCCTCCTCGGCGGCGGCGCCGTCACCGGCGGGCGCTCCGGCGGCCGGGGCCGCCGCGGCGACCGCGGTGGCGGACACGCCGAACTCCTCCTCGAGCGCCTTGATCAGCTCGGACAGCTCGAGCACGCTCATCTTCTTGATCTCTTCGATCAGCTCTTTTGCAGTGGCCATCTAGCCCTCCTTCTCGTCTTCGCCCTCGGAGGGCGCTTCAGTTTCATCAGCCTCCGGTTCCTCGGCCGAGGCCTCCTCGGTGGGAGCCTCCTCGGCCTCCGGCTCCGGCTCGGCGGGTGCCTCGGCCTCCGCCGCCTCGGCCGGCGCCTCGCCGGCGGGCAGCAGGCCCTGCTCCACGATCTGGCCGAGCTGGATCGCCAGGCCGGCGATCAGCGCGTTCAGCCCACGGACGAGCCCGGTGATCGGCGACGCTATGACCCCGACCAGCTGGCTGTGCAGAACGTCGCGTGCCGGCAGGCGGGCGAGCTCCCCGAGCTGCTCGACCGACAGGACCTCGCCGTTCATGATGCCGCCCTTGAAGCCGAGCACGTCGTGCTCGCGCTTGAACTGGGCGAGCGCCTTGGCGGCCAGCGCCACGTCGCCGTCCTCGCGGACGAACGTGAACGCGGTCGGCCCCTCGAGAACCTGCTTCAGCGACTCGGCGTCGGCCTGGTCGGCCGCGATCTGCGTCAGCGTGTTCTTGACGACGCGAAAGCGCGCCCCCGCCTCGAGCAGCCGGGCGCGCAGCTCTGCCGCCTGAGGCACCGTGATGCCGCGGTAGTCGACGGCGAAGACCGCTCCCGACTCCTTGATCTGGGCGGTCACCTCCTCGACGACCGCTGCCTTCTGGTCCTTGTTCATCCTGTTCCTTTGCTCAAAGAAGAGCCCGCACGCAGGCGGGCTCACGGAACGGATCGCGGACGATCGTCGTGGCTCCACCTGCCCCGGACTTCCGCCTCGCGGCTGCCGAGGGTCTCGGGCAGAAAGATCGGGGCCTAGCCTACCGGCGCGGCCTCCTCGGCGATTCCCCGCGTGCGCGCGGGGTCGACCTTGACCCCCGGGTTCGTCGTGGTGGTCAGCGTGATCGACTGAAGGTAACGGCCCTTCGCCGCGGCCGGGCGGGCCCGGACGATCTCGTCGATCAGCGCGGCGTAGTTCTCGAGCAGCACCTTCTCGTCGAAGCTCAGCTTGCCGATCGTCATGTGCACGATCGCGTGGCGGTCGGTGCGGTACTCGACCTTCCCGGCCTTCGACTCGGACACGGCCTTGGACACGTCGTTCGTGACGGTGCCGACCTTCGGGTTGGGCATCTTGCCCTGCGGCCCGAGGATCCGGCCGAGCTTGCCGACCACGGGCATCATGTCGGGCGTCGCGATCGCGACGTCGAAGTCCGTGAAGCCGTCCTCCTCGATGCGCTTCGCAAGATCCTCGGCGCCCACGTGGTCCGCGCCGGCCTCCTCCGCCTCGCGGGCCTTGTCGCCCTTCGCGAAGACCGCGACGGTCATCTCCTTGCCGAGCCCATGGGGCAGCGAGATGGTCCCGCGCAGCTGCTCCTCCGCGTGACGGACGTTGAGCCCGGTGCGGATGTGCGCCTCGACGGTCTCGTCGAACTTGGCCGCCTGGAAGCCCTTGATCACCGAGACCGCCTCCGAGGGCTCGTAGAGCTTCTCGCGGTCCACGGACTCGAGGTTCGAGCGATAGCGCTTGCCGTGCTTCGGCATCAGCGGACCTCCACGCCCATCGAGCGCGCCGTGCCTTCGATGATCTTGGCCGCCGCCTCGATGTCGTTCGCGTTCAGGTCGGGCATCTTCTGCTCGGCGATCTGCCGGATCTGCGCGGGCGTGATCGTGCCGACCTTGTTGCGATTCGGCTCGCCGGAGCCCTTGTCGAGGTTGATGGCCTGCTTGATGAGCACCGCGGCCGGCGGCGTCTTCGTGATGAAGGTGAAGGAGCGGTCCTCGTAGACCGTGATCTCCACCGGGATGATCGTGCCGGTGTCCTGCTGGGTCTGGGCATTGAACGCCTTGCAGAACTCCATGATGTTCACGCCGTGCTGGCCGAGCGCGGGGCCCACCGGCGGCGCCGGGTTGGCCTGGCCGCCGGGGACCTGGAGCTTGATGAGTGTGAGGACCTTGCGTGCCATGTCTCAGATCTTCTTCACCTGGTCGAAGCCGACCTCTACCGGGGTCTCGCGACCGAAGATCGATACCAGCACCTTGAGCTTGGCGCCGTCCTCGTTGATCTCGGAGATCTCGCCGGAGAAGTCGGAGAGCGGACCGGAGACCACCTTGACCGACTCGCCGATCGAGAACTGCGCGCGGGTGCGCGGGCGCTCGGCGGCCTCGCGATGCAGGAGCCGGTCGACCTCGCCCTGGTTGAGCGGGACCGGGCTGTTCGAGGCGCCGACGAAGCCGGTGACCCCGGGCGTGTTCTTGACGAGCGACCAGGAGTCGTCCGTGAGGTTCATGTTCACGAGCAGGTAGCCGGGCATCGTCCGCTGCTCCTTCTGGATCTTCTGCCCGTCCTTGAGCTCCTGGATCTGCTCGGTCGGGACGACGATCTGGCGGATGCTGTTCTCCTGCCCCAGCGAGATGCGCCGGTGCTCAAGGTTCTGCTTGACCTTGTTCTCGTGCCCTGAGTAGGTGTTGACCGCGTACCAGCGAAACATCAGATGATTGCCTTGATCACTTCGGAGAAGATTGCGTCGAGCAGTCCGAGGTACCCGCCCATGATCAGGACGAAGCCGAGCACGACGCCCGTCAGCGTGGTGAGCGCCTGACGGTCGGGCCACTGTACTCGCTGTAGCTCGGCCCAGACTGCGACGAGGAACTGTACGACACGGGGCCGGTCCTTGTGGGCCTCGGGGTCGGCGCCGCGGCGGCCGCGCGGCTCGAAGCCGTCCTCGCCGCGGGCGGCGAGCTCCTCCTCCGCCTCCTCCTCGGCCTCGATCTCCTCCTCGGTGAGGTGCTCGTCCTCGTTGCCGAGGTCGGTCTCCTCGTCGAAGACGAGCGCCTCGGACTGGCCCTCGTCCTGGGGGGGTGCGCCGGCCGCCAGCTCAGGGCTGACCGCGGGGTTCTCCTCCTGGGGAGCCCCGTCGCCGCGCTCCTGGGCGAGCCGGCGCGCGCGCCGCTCCGCCTGGCGCTGCTTCGCCTGCTGGCGGTCGCGGGCCAAGCGCTAGCTCCTTCGCGCGCGCGTATATGGGCGATCCGTCACCGGGTCTCCCTGTGCGCGGTGTGCCGGCCGCACCAGCGGCAGTACTTGCGCAGCTCGATCCGGTCCGGATCGTTGCGCTTGGACTTCTCCGACTGGTAATTGCGCCGCTTGCACTCCTCGCAGGCGAGGGTGACGGCGATTCGTACGTCTCCGCGAGCCATGGCCCCTTCGGAAGGTTGATTCTGGGCGGCCGGGCAGCGAAAGACCCCGCTCCGGCCGCGAGGTCCTGGCCAGTCTAGCGCGCGGCGAACAACGCCCACGGCTGGCCCGATTACCTCGTTTTGAGGGTAGACCGAACGGTCTAGGTCATGAGAGGATTGCCACGTGGACTCGCCCAAGCTGGCTCTCGTGAAGGAGCTCTACCGCGCCATGCAGGAAGACGGGCTCCGGCAGGGCGGCGAGTACCTGGCGGAGCACGTCTGCGAGGACGTGAGCGTGCGGCTCTACACGACCAACGGGCGCACGCTCCACGGCCGCGAGGAGGTGCGCGGGTTCTTCGCCGACGCCGAGGGCAAGGGCACCCGCGTGGTGCTGCGGCCGCGTGAGTACGAGGAGAACGGCGACAGCGTGACCGTCCTCGGGTCCGCGCGCGTCCAGCGCTCCGAGGGCGGCTTCGCCGAGACTCAGGTGCGCTGGACCTGGCGCTTCCGGGACGGCCTCATCTCCGAGGCCGACTGGGAGCCGCGCGCCGGCGCCTGAGGGGCACGGCCCCGGCGACGCCGGTCGCCAGGGCCGCACCCGAGGGCGGGTTACTCCGGGGGGATGAGCACGCCGTTGATGGCGTGGACGATCCCGTTGGAGGCCTTGATGTCCGGATCGATGACCTTGGCGCCGCCGACCCTGACCGTGTCGCCCTTCACGCGAACGGTGAGACGCGGCCCCGCGAGGCTCTTCAGCGATTCCTTCTTAACCACCCGCGCGGCGGGGTAGCGGCCCGACACGCCGTGGTACAGAAGCACGCGCTTCAGGGCCTCCTTGTCGGCCCCGAGCGCCTCGAGGGTGTCCGCGGGAACCTTCTTGAACGCCTTGTCCGTGGGGGCGAAGACCGTGAACGGTCCCTTCCCGGACAGGGTCTTGGCCAGGCCCGCCTGCTTCACGAGCGACACGAGCGTGTCGAAGCGGGGATCGCCGGCAGCCGTCTTGACGATGTTCTTGCGGGCCTTTGCGGACTCGGCCGGGCCCGTGCCGTCGCCGCCGCCGAAGGCCACCGCCGCCGTCGCGAGCGCGACGATTGCGATCACTGCGGTAACTGCGAGCTTTCTCATCCGTGCTCCTCCAATGGTGAGCGGTGTACATGCATCGCTGAAGGAACGTACAGCTTTTGTACAGCTCTTGTCAATGGTGTGTCCGCGCCAAGAAGGGGGCGAGACCCATCCCCGCCGCCGGATCGTCAGAGCTCGGCCGCGGCTGCCACGGGGTCGCCGTCGATGAGCGCGCACCCGAGCTTGCCGGCGACCGCGCGCGTGGCGCCGGGGCCCGCGATGGCGACCTCGTGCCTCGCAGCCAGCTCCTCCAGATCGCGCGCCTCGGAGCGAAAGGCGCTCGCAGACACGGCGGTGATCACGACAAGCTCGGGCGCGAGCCGCTCCGCTGCCTCCGCCACGCTCGCCGCGGGCGTATCCGCCCCGAGAAACGCGATGCGCCAGCCCCGGCTGCGCAGCGCGAGGCCGAAGGCGATGAGAGCCAGATCGTGCTGCTCGCCGGAGGCGCAGGCCAGCAGCGCTCGCCGACCCTCGCCCCGCTCCCACCCCCTCGCCAGGCCCAGCAGGCGGCTCCGGATCAGGTTGCTGGCGAAGTGCTCCTGTGCGACCGAGACCTCACCGCGCTCCCAGCGCCAGCCCAGGTCGCGAAGGAAGGGCAGGACGACGCCCGAGAGCACGGTGTCCACCATGAACGCCGTCAGCGCAGCGTCCAGCGCGGCGTGCGCTCCCTCCGCATCCATGTCCTCGAGCGTCCGGGTGAGCCGCTCCCGCGCCGACTCCAGCGCGTTGCCGGTCTCGGGCCTCGGCTCGGGCTCCCCCCCCGCCACGACCCGCGCGGCCTCGGCGGCGGAGATCCCGCCCGCCATCTCGACCTGCATGCGCCGGACCCGGCGCTCGTCGTCAGCCGAGTAGAGCCGGAGCCCGCCCTCCGTGCGCTCGGGCCGTAGCACTCCATAGCGTCGCTCCCACGCGCGCAGCAGCTCCCTGGAGACCCCCGTACGGCGGCTCAGTTCGCCGATTCGGAGCCGGTGCGCCTCCATCGGCTCACTGTACAGCCCCTGTACAGATCGGTCTGAGATCCAAAGGCCCAGGATCCCCTCAGGGAACGTTCAGGAGCCGCCTAGCTCGCCACCCCACGATGCCTCCGTCTTAGGAACACCCCCCCCGACGAGAGGAAGCATCGTGAATACGAGGCTGAGGAATACCGCCGCCCTGCTCGGGGTGACCGGCATGATCGCCGTCACCGGCTGCGGCACCGACGGATCGAGCGACGCGGCGGCGGCGACCGGCCAGCGGTCCGGGTCGCAGGCCGGCCCGCCACCGGGCCGGCCGGGCGATGGCCCGGACATCGGTGCGCTGGCGGAGAAGCTCGGCGTCTCGGAGGCGAAGCTGCAGCAGGCCATGGAGGCCACCCGGCCGCAGCCGGGGCGGTCGCCGAGCGACGACCCGTTCTCCACGCTGGCCGACGAGCTCGGGGTCTCCGAGTCCGGGGTGCGCACGGCAATGGAGTCGCTGATGCCGCAGGGCGCTCCGCCGGCCGGCGAGCCGCCGAAGGGCGGCGGCTCCGGCGGGACCGTCGGCACGACCGCCTCCTAGCCATCATGGAAGAGCACCTGTTCTGGATCGCCAGCCGGGCCGCCGGCGCCGTGGCGCTGCTCACCGCCAGCGCGGCGGTGGCGGTCGGCCTCGCTCAGAGCCTGCGCGTGCCGCCGCGCGTGCGCGGGTTGAAGTCGGCGCACGAGGCGCTGTCGCTCGCGACCATCGCCGCGATCGCACTCCACGCGGTGACGCTGCTGGGCGACGGCTTCCTGCACCCGAGCGTCGCGGACCTGACGATCCCCTTCGTCAGCTCGTACGAGCGGCTCTGGACGACCCTGGGGATCCTCAGCGCGTGGGCGCTGCTCGCGCTCGGCCTCAGCTACTACGCGCGCGGGCGGATCGGCGTGGCGCGCTGGCGGATGCTCCACCGCTTCACGGCTCTGGCGTGGCTCGGCGCCGTCGCTCACTCGCTCGGCGGGGGCACCGATGCGGGCCAGGCCTGGTTCCTCGCGGCGGTGGCCATCCCGGCCGCCCCGGCGCTGGCGCTGCTCTTGGTGCGGATGACGCGCCGGCGGCCGGCTCCGGCCGCGCGTCGGCAGGTGTCGGCATGAGCCCGCGCGAGCGCGCGCGGCGCATCCGGCAGACCGTGGCGGCGCTGGCGGTGGCGGCGTTCCTCGCGCTGTTCGCGGGGATCTACGTGCAGATGGCCACGGGCCACGATCCCGCACTCGGGGCGAGCGCCGCACAGACGGCGGCGAGCGACTCCGGAACCACCTCGGCCGCCTCGGACGACTCGGCTGAGTCGGACGACTCCGGCGGCGGCTACCAGCCGGCGTCGGTGTCCACGGGGCAGTCGTGACCGAGGCTGCCGTCGACTTCGAGTGCTTCGGCGGGCGCTGCACGATCCGCGCCGCGGGTCCGGGAGCGGCGGCCGCGACCGGGGCCGCGCGTGCCACGCTGCTGGCCTGGCACGCACGGTTCAGCCGGTTCCTGGCAGCGAGCGAGCTCTCGAGGCTGAACGCTGACACGCGCACCGTGGTGCCGGTCAGCCCAATGCTGGCGCGGCTCGCGGCGGCGGTCGGCTGGGCCGGCGGTCTGACAGGCGGTCTGGTCGACGGGACGCTGCTCTCGGAGATCGAGGCCGCGGGCTACGTGCCGGATGCGCCGCCGTCCCGTCCGCTGGCCGATGCGCTTGCGCATGCCCCAGCGCGAGTCCCCGCGGGCCCGTCGCCGCTCGGGCGGTGGCGGGAGCTGACCGCCGGCGCGGACTGGGTCCGCCGGCCCCCCGGCCTGATGCTCGATTCGGGCGGTCTCGCGAAGGGGCTGTTCGCCGACGTGCTCGCCGAGCGACTCCGGGGACGACCCGGATTCGCGGTCGTCTGCGGGGGCGACCTGCGGGTGGGCGGTGCCGCGCGTGCCGTCGAAGTCGAGAGCCCGTTCGACGGGACCGTGCTCCTCCGCTTCGAGGTGGCCGAAGGCGGAGTGGCCACGAGCGGCATCGGTCGGCGCAGCTGGGAGGGGCGCGACGGGCGGCCGGCCCACCACCTGCTCGACCCGGCGACCGGACGCCCGGCGTTCACGGGCGTCGTGCAGGCGACGGCGATCGCGCCGACGGCGCTCGAGGCGGAGGTCAGGGCGAAGGCCGCGCTGCTGAGCGGGCCGGAGCGCGCGGCGTCCTGGCTGCCGTACGGTGGCGCGCTGGTGCTGGACGACGGGACACCGGAGGTCCTTGAGGCGGCCGCGCGGCTCCCGGTCATGCTTCCGGGCCTGGGTGTCGATGGGTTATGTGCAGGAGCAATCGCTCCTTGCGCAAACCGCTGCCAGTAGCGCTTCCGCAGCGGCACACCAAAGGAGCAGTGCCCATGCTGAATCGCAGGCCCAGAAACCCTGGAACCGGGGAACGGCGTCAATCTCGAATGCTTCCGATCGCGGTGAGCGGGGCGGCGGCCATCCTCTTCGTCGCGCTCGGCGGATCGGCGGTCGCGAAGACCCTGATCAGGACAGGGGACATCGCGACGGGTGCCGTGACCAGCAGGACTGTCAAGAACGGCACCATCACGCCGCGGGACCTGAACGCCAGCTCGAAGCGGACGCTGAGGGGATCGACTGGAGCGGCCGGCGTCAACGGGGCCAACGGCCCCAACGGCGCCAATGGTGCCAACGGTGCCGACGGCGCTGACGGCGTCGACGGCGTCAACGGCACGAATGGGAGTGACGGAGCGGATGGAGCCGACGGAGCCGATGGAGCCGACGGCGTCCTCTCTCCGCTGTCGGCCACCGCCGGGCTGACGGCGCTTCCCACGGCCAGTCCGCCCACCGTGGTTGTCGCCCTCACCGTTCCGGCGGCCGACTACGTCGTCTTGGCGAAGACCCAGCTCTTCCACTCAGGCGCAGGCGACACCGTCGACTGCACGCTGAAGGCAGGCGCCACGACGATCGATCAGGTCTCGATGAAGACCCTGCCGGCGCTTGCGTCGATACCCGTGTCGCTACAGGCCGTGACCACCACCTCCCCGTCCCAGCTGAGCGTCGAGTGCGATGTCTCGGTCGCCAACGGGACGGCCAACTTCAGCAGCCTGATCGCGATCCCCGTGAACTAGGGGCGGTGCCGCCGAGCCGTTCGCGTGAAGCCCTCTATCGGACTCGAACCGATGACCCCTTCCTTACCATGGAAGTGCTCTACCAACTGAGCTAAGAGGGCGCTCTGTTCCGGCTATCGGGCCGGTAGTGGGGGGAGCAGGATTCGAACCTGCGTAGGCATAGCCATCAGGTTTACAGCCTGACTCCTTTAACCACTCGGACATCCCCCCAGTGGCGTGGAACGGCGATTGTAGACGCGCCCGTCGCGCGTAGGCTCTCGTCGCCATGACGGTCGCCCCCATCGGATCGGACCTCCACGGGGAGGCGGCGCGGATCATCACCGACGCGCTCCTGCACGACCCGGGCTGGCTCGCGGTCGGGCCGGACCGCACCGGGCACCGGCGCTTCGTGGCCCGGCTCTACCACCGCGCCGCCCTGCGGGTCATCGACCGGCACGGCGGGCCGGTCTACGGGGCCTTCAGGGACGGGCGGCTCGCCGGCGTGGCCGCCACCTTCGCCGCCGGCCTCTTCCCGCCGCCCGGCCGCACGTTCTTCGCCTACGTCCCGGGGTTCGCGCTGGCCGGGCCGCCCGCGATCCTCCGGGGCCTCCGGACCACGGCGGTGCAGGACGGCGGCCACCCGGAGGAGCCGCACGTGTTCGTCTGGTTCCTCGCGGTGGACCCGGCGCGGCAGCGCTCGGGCGTCGGACGGGAGCTGCTCGGGCGGGTGTTCGAGGACGCGGACGCGCCGGTGTACCTCGACACCTCGAACCCGGCGAACCTGCCCTACTACGCGAGCTTCGGCTTCGAGGAGATCGGCTGCGGCGACCTTCCCCGCGGCGCGAAGATGTGGTTCATGAAGCGTCCCTGAGGCGCTGCGCCTCGGGAAGCCCCTCCAGCTTCTTCAGCGTGTTGTTCTCGATCTGGCGGATGCGCTCGCGCGTGACTCCGAAGGCGCGTCCGACCTCCTCGAGCGTGCGCGCTTTGTGGCCGGTGAGCCCGTAGCGCATCTCGATCACCTCGCGCTCGCGCGGAGGCAGGGCGTCCAGCGCCCGGCGAACGTTCTCGCGACGCAGGTTCTCCGACGCGAGCTCGAACGGCGACTCGGCCGTCTCGTCCTCCACGAAGTCGCCGAGCTCGGAGTCCTCCTCCTCGCCGATCGGCTTCTCGAGCGATACCGGCAGCTGCGCGATGCGCAGGATGTCCTTGACCTCGCGCGCCGTCCACTCGAGCTCGCTCGCGATCTCGTCGGGCGTCGGCTCGCGGCCGAACTCCTGGACGAGCTGGCGCTCGATGTGCACGACCTTGTTCAGCTTCTCGACCATGTGCACGGGGATGCGGATGGTGCGCGCCTTGTCGGCGATGGCACGCGTCACGGCCTGGCGGATCCACCAGGTGGCGTAGGTCGAGAACTTGTAGCCGCGCCGGTAGTCGAACTTCTCGACGGCGCGGATCAGTCCGAGCGATCCCTCCTGGATCAGGTCGAGGAACGACAGGCCTCGGCCCAGGTACCCCTTCGCGATCGAGACGACGAGGCGCAGGTTGGCCTCGATCATCTGCTGCTTTGCGATCATGTCGCCGCGCTCGATGCGCTTGGCCAGGGTCACCTCCTCCTCGGCGGTCAGGAGGTCCACGCGGCCGATCGAGCGCAGGTACAGCCGCAGAGAGTCGAGGCTCGGCTCGACCGTGAGGTCGATCTCCGGCTTCTTCGGCGCGTGCTGCACCTCGGCCGGCGTCTCCGGGACGCCGCCGGCTCGTGAATCGTTCGAGACGATCTCGATGCCTGCGTCCAGGAGGTGCAGATGCAGGTCGCGGACCTGCTCCTTCGTGACCTCCACCTCCTCGAGGCAGGCTGCGATCTCCTCGAACGTGAGAAACCCGCGCTCCCTGCCCTCGGCGACCAGTGCCCGCAGTTCCTCGCTCTCGAGAAACGGCGTGTCGATCTCCTCCACAAGAAGCGCGACACCCTCGTGCTTTTCAGTCAACCCCTCCACCTCCGAACCGTGCCGGCCCCACCCGATGGGGGGCCGAATCGTGCGAGTCACTCGGTTGTACGGCGGTCGCGGTGGTCACCGCGAGGGGCTGAGCCATTCGGGCGGAATGCCAAGGCGTGCAGCCGCGGCCAGTCTATACCCGATTCGTGCGATCTGGTGCAAGGACCGTGCAGGTATCGTGGGAGGCCGCATGAGCGACCGCACGGTGCTACTCGGCGCAGACGTCCAGGCCCGTCGCCCGTCGACTCAGGTGAGCCTCTCGCGCGTGGGGGTCACCGGCGTCGACAAGGTCGTCCGGATCCGCCACAACGGGCACCAGCAGCTCTTCTACGCCGAGCTCGAGTGCTACGTGGACCTCGGGCCCGAGCAGAAGGGCGCGCACATGTCCCGCTTCGAGGAGGTCGTGAACGAGGCGATCGACGAGGTCGTGCTCGGCGAGGCCTTCAAGGCAGAGACGCTCGCCTCCCACATCGCCGAGCGCGTGCGGGACCGCCAGGACGGCTGCCGCGCCGAGGTGACGATCGCCGCGCGCTACCCCGAGAACAAGACCGCGCCGTCCTCGGGCGCGCCCACCCAGGAGATCTACACGCTGTTCGGCTCGGCGGTCGCGTCCGAGCGCGGCACGCGCCGGCTCATCGGCGTACAGGCCCAGGGCATGACCGCCTGCCCGTGCGCGCAGGAGATGGTCAGCGAGCGCGCGGCCGACCGGCTGCGCGCGGACGGCTTCACCGACGACGAGATCGCCCGGGTGCTCCAGGCCGTGCCGGTGGCCACCCACAACCAGCGCGGCATCGGCACGCTGCACGTGGGCTGCCCCGAGTCCTGCGACGCGTCCCTCGAGGCCACGGACATGCTCGCGATCGTCGAGGCCTCGATGAGCTCGGAGATCTACGAGCTGATGAAGCGCCCCGACGAGGTCGAGGTCGTCGAGAAGGCACACCGCCGGCCGCGGTTCGTCGAGGACTGCGTCCGCGAGATGGTCCGGATGGCGACCGAGCGCTACGCCGATCTGGGCGAGCAGGCGTTCATCTCGGCGCGCCAGGAGAACCTCGAGACCATCCACAAGCACAACGTCGTGGCCGAGCGCCACGGCCTCGTCGTGGACCTCATGCGAGAGATCGCGGGCGGGGAGCACGAGCGCCGTCACGTGACCGCGCGCGAGTGGCTGGAGTCGCCCTAGACAGGCCGGTCAAGATGGCGGCTCCGGCTGCCGATGTAGTCCTCGAGAGAACGAAAGCACGGAGGCTTTCCTTGACCGTCCAGCCGCGCCATATCCCCCTGTCTCAGGACGCAGCGCTCATCATCGCGCTCGCCGGCACCGCCATGCCGTTCGCCCATTCCGCCGAGGACGAGGCCGAGCGCTGGCTTCGGGTCCTGCGGCTCCATGGACAGGTGGGCTCGGCCCTGCAGAGCCTCGGCGTGGGCGAGTCACCGCTCATGACCGGCTCCGACGCCGACCACTCGGGCGAGGTGGACGGCACCCCGGCCTTCGGCGCGGCCGTCGTCGACGACGTGTCCAAGCGCGCCGGCGAGCTCGCCCGCGCGCGGCTCGCCGACACGATCGGCACCGCCGACCTGCTGTTCGCCGTCCTCGACGTCTACGGCCGGCTCTTCGACCGCGTGCTCTACCTGCGCGGGACCAGCCGCGAGGAGCTCGCCGAGCGCCTCGCCACGCTCGAGTCGCATTACGACTGAGCCGAGGGCTCCGAGCGGGCGGCCTGCTCGAGCTTGCGCCTGAAGTTCAGGAAGTAGTCCGCGCCCGAGACGACGGTCACCAGGACCATCGCGTAGACCAGCGCCTGCACCCACACGGCGTCGGCGTCGTTGGCCGCGATCAGCGCCAGGACCGCCGCCACCTGCACGATCGTCTTGAGCTTGCCGAGCGCGCTCGCCGGGATCACGACGCCCTGCTGGCCGGCCGCTATCCGCAGCCCGCTGACGGCGAACTCGCGCGCGATGATCACCATCGCGACCCAGCCGGCCACCCGGTCGAGGCTGACGAGCGAGATCAGCGCCGCGGCGATCATCAGCTTGTCGGCGACCGGGTCCATCACCTTCCCGAACGTCGTGATCGCCTGGCGCGAGCGCGCGATGTAGCCGTCCAGCCCGTCGGTGAGCGCAGCGGCCGCGAACACGATCGCCGCGATCGTGGACCCGCCCGGCGTCTCAACGGTCAGAGCGACCACCAGCACCGGCACCAACAGGATCCGGATCAGCGTGAGCGCGTTGGGCAGGTTCAGCGGGAACATCGGCCTCGAGCGCGCTCCAGGCTACCCGGAGGGCGACTCGGCCTTCCTGCGCGTCCGCGCGAGGTATTCGAGCCCGGCGGTGCTGCCCACCGGGCCGAGCGGAGAGACCGTCGCGGCGAGCAGCCACCAGGGGAAGATCCGCCGGCGCGCGCCCTGCGCCACGAGCAGGCAGAGGACGATCCAGCCGACCCCGTGCGTCCATCCGAGCGCCGCCTCGGCGCTCTCGCCGAGCCCGCCGATCGCGACGACGAGAAGCGCGGTGAAGACGCACACCTCGAGCGCCGAGTAGATGCGCACCGCCTGGAAGTAGGTCACGGGCTCGCCGATGCCGCGGCCGCGTTCATCTGGCGCTTGACCACGACCAGCCCGACGACGCCGAGCACCACGAGCAGGCCGACCGCGACCTTGACCTCGGTCGCGTGGAGGTTGGAGATGCTCCCGCCGAGCGCCACGTAGGCGAACACCTTGGGAGCCGCGCCGACCAGCGTGCCCACGGCCATCTCGCGGTAGGTGAGCCGGGTCAGGCCCGCGGCGAAGTTCACGACGCCGTACGGCAGGAACGGGACGATGCGCGACTCCATCACGGCGATCGTGCCGCTGTGCTGGAGGAAGTCCTCGATCCCGCGCGTACGCTGGGGCAGCAGGTTGCCGTGGTGGCCCTTCGCCAGCCGCCGCGCGACGTTCATCTGCGTGAGCGCGGCGAGCGTCACGCCCGCCAGCGCCAGCGGCCACCCGGCCACGGTTCCGAAGAGCAGCCCGGCCGCCCCCGCCAGGACGGCCCACGCCACGACGAAGTTCACGACCGCGAACAGCGGGATGTACGCGAGCGCGGCGAACGGCCCGAGGCTCTCGCCGAACTCGCGCGCCTCGTCCGCGGAGGGGATCGCGCCGAGGAGCAGGAGCGCCCCGAACAGGGTCCCGAGAGAGATCGCGTAGAGCCCGAGGCGCGCGAGGGCGGCGCGCCTTCCGGCCGCGTGGTCCGCGGTCGGATCCATGTGGCGAGGGTAGTGGCCCGGGCGGCCCGCCAGGGTGGACGACCACTACGCTCGCCGGCGTGGACGCCGACGGCCTACGCCGCCGCTGCCTCGCGCCACCGGGCGCCGTGGAGGAGTTCCCGTTCGGGCCGCAGACATCGGTGTTCAAGGTCCACGGGAAGATCTTCGCGATCAGCAGGCTCGACGCCGAGACGCTCGAGGTCAGCCTCAAGTGCGAGCCCGAGCTGGCGGAGCAGCTGCGCGGGAGCTACCCCGCGGTGCGGCCCGGCTACCACCTCAACAAGCGCCACTGGAACACCGTGACGCTCGACGGCTCGCTGCCGGACCGGCTCGTCGAGGACATGCTCGAGGACTCCTACGACCTGATCGTCGCGGCCCTGCCGAAGCGCGTGCAGCACGAGCTGGGCTGGCGGCCCGGCTAGTACCCGACCGGGTGACGGACGGTGTACCCGCTGCCGGAGCGGCCGGTGCCGGTCCAGCGCGAGCCCGTCTCGGAGCGCGCGCTCGTGTCGAAGCGACGCCCGTCGATGACCATGTAGACGTGGCCGGGGTTCGCGTAGATCGTGATCCGCCGGCCGGGCCCGGGCGCCCCGTAGCTCATGAAGCCCGTCGAGTCGATCGGCGAGGAGAGCAGGCCGCCGCCGTGCAGGGCGTAGGACACCGACCCCGAGCAGTCGTAGCCGGCCGACTCGAACGAGCCGTGCCCGCCGCCGTAGACGTACGGCTTCCCAGCGATGGCGTTCGCCGCCGCGACCACGCGGGCGACCACCGAGGAGTCCGCGCTGCCGCCGCCTCCGCCGGTGGAGCTCCTGTGGCCGCCGCCGCCCTTGCGCTTGAGCACCGCGCCCGAGCCGAGGCCGAGGGCCTCGCGGGTCTGGGGACCGGCCACGCCGTCGGCCGTGAGCCCGTGGGATCTCTGCCAGCCCTTGAGCGCGCGCTCGGTGGCCGGGCCGAACACGCCGTCGGCGGGCAGGCCGAGCGCCTGCTGGAGCGCCTTCACGCCGCCCCCGCCCCTGTGGGCGGCGACCGCGAGCGTGCGCGTCGTGGTGGTTGCGCGCCTGTGAGCGCGGCGCTTGGCCGGACGGCCCGCCCAGCGCAGCACGGCGCCCTCGCCGAGGCCGAGCGCAGCGCGGGTCTGGGGACCGGCCACGCCGTCCGCGGCCAGGCCGTGACCGCCCTGCCAGGCGGCCAGCGCCTTCCTCGTCCTCGGCCCGAAGTCGCCGTCCACGGCGATCCCGAGCGCCTTCTGCAGCTCGGCGACCCCGCCGGGCGGCTTCGCCTTCGGCTCGGGCGTGGTGACCGCGGCCGCCGTCCGCGTGACGGCCGTGCGCCGGGACGGCGCTGCCGCGCGCTCGGTCGTGGTCGTCTCGGGCGCCGGCTTCGCGACGGCGGCAACGTCGGGCTTCGACTTCGCGTCGGCCGGCTCTGCCTCGCCGCCGCCTCCAAGCGTCGAGGCGATCGCGGTCGCCGAGCCGCCGCCCGCCAGCAGCAGCGCCGCGACCGAGATCCCGCGGGCGGGCGTCTCGAAGGTGGGATCGTGCGCCTCGTGGCGGCGGCGCGAGCGGGCGCGCGAGGCGCTCCACAGATCCGAGTCGGAGAGGTCGCGCGTGACCCTGTCCGGCGCGGCCGGCCGGGTGAAGCGCCCCGTGGATGAGCGGTTCTCGCGCCGGGCGCGGGAGCGCTCCAGCGAGTGCTGCCAGACGTCCGGGCAGGAAAGATCCCTGTGCAAGTCGGTATGCCTCTCGGTTGTTGCGGTTCTGCACGCCTCCGAGGTGAGCTGACGGACTCGCGCTCTCGCGCTACCCGCGGTGCCTCCGGCCCACGGGATTCGCCCCTGCGGCATCTGCCGCCTTGGTTCCCCCGGTCGCCGGCCCCTGGGGACCAGCGATTCGGCGCTATGAAGGGCGTCGTTCTATCACGCTTTTTCCCTGCTAAGTGCAACTTCCGTTGCAGAACGGTCCGAATTTCGTGCTGCGTCTCGCCCACCCACACCGGTGTAGGCTCGCCGCCCGATGAGGTACGGGAGGCTCGTAGCCCTGGTCACGCTCGTCGCTGCCCTGGCCGCGGCGGCGGCCCCCGGCACGGCCTCCGCGGGCGGCCAGGGGGAGTCCGTGGGCGGCCCGCTCCACACCGACGGGCGCTGGTTCCGCGACCCGCTCGGTCGCGTCGTCGTGCTCCACGGGCTGTTCGCGGTCTGGAAGGGCGAGCCGTTCTACCCGCCCGACGACGCCGCGCTCCCGAACGGGTTCACGAACGCGGACGCCGACAGGCTCGCCGCCCTCGGGTTCGACGCCGTGCGGCTCGCCTGGTTCTGGCGCGGGCTCGAGCCCGTAAAGGACGGGTGGGACCCGGCCTACCTCGCGGGCATCGCCTCGGTCCAGCAGAAGCTGTCGCGCCGCGGCGTCTTCACTGTGCTCGACAGCCATCAGGACGGCTTCGGCGACCGCTTCAACGGGCTCGGGTTCCCCGACTACGTGACCCACGACGACGGGCTTGCGTTCGACCCGGGGCTCGGCTTCCCGCTCAACTACTTCTCCCCCGCCACCCAGCGCGCATTCGACAACTTCTACGCGGACCAGGGCGACGCCTGGCGCTCGTACGGCCGTGCCTGGCAGCACGTGGCGAGGCGGCTCGGCCGCGACCCGATGCTCGTGGGCTACGACCTGATGAACGAGCCCTGGCCGGGCAGCGCCTTCGGCGGCTGCGTCCCTCCGGCGGGCTGCCCCGAGCTCGACCGCACGACCCTCCAGCCGCTGTTCGACTCGCTCGCGCGCTCGATCCGGGCCGTGGACCGCCACCGGCCCGTCTTCTACGAGCCGCACATCTTCTTCAACCAGGGCGCCGTGAACGGATACGTGAAGCCTCCACGGGGCACCGGCCCGGTGGGGCTCTCCTTCCACAACCAGTGCCCGACGCGCGCCCAGTGGCAGGTCACCCACGACCCGACCCTCGTCGAGAAGGCGCGCACGATCTGCCCGCCCATCGAGACGAGCGTGATGCGGAACGCCGAGGCCACGGCGGCGCGGCTGGGAGGCCCGCCGCTCATGACCGAGGTGGCCGCGACGACGAACGACGATTTCGACGGGCTCAACTGCCTGCTCGAGCGCTCGGAGAGATTCATGACCGGGTACACGTACGGCCTGTCGTGGCGGAGCGGCGAGCTGCGCAACCTCGCCGAGGCGAAGGCCGAGGTGATCGCGCGCGTCTACCCGCGGGCGGTCGCGGGCACCCCGGTCCACTACAGGTTCGACGTGCGCACCGGCCGCTTCGTGCTGGTCTACGTCACGCGCCGCGGCACTCGCGGGCCGACGGTGATCACCGTCCCCCGGGCGCTCCACTACCCGGAGGGCTACCGCGTCTGGACCGCCGGCGGCCGGGTCGTCCGGCAGGGCGGCGACCGGGTCGTCGTCGAGAACCGCCGCCGGGCCGGCGTGGTGGCCGTGGTGATCGAACCGCCGGCGGGCGACGCGACCGTCCGCCCGGCGCTGCTGCCCTGCGGCGGCTGACCCCGCGCCTAGGTCAGCGCCTGGACCAGCGCGGCGGTGCCGGCCACGAGCAGCGCGGCGCCGATCGCCCGCACCAGCTGCCGCTCGGAGAGCCGGCCGGTCAGCCTGGCGCCCAGCACCGCCCCGGGAATCGAGGCCGCCGCGCCCAGCGCGAGCAGGTCCCAGTCGGGTGCCGCGTCCGGCAAGTGGCCGACGAGCCCCGCCACACCCACGAGAACGCCCACGGTCAGATTGGTCCCCACGGCGCGCGACGGCACCTCGCCCACCAGCTTCAGCAGGGCGGGCATCCGCAGGGCCCCGAGGATCAGCCCCACGAGCCCGCCCAGCAGACCGATGCCCAGGCCCGCCAGCACGGCCGCGCGGATGTCGAGCCGGTGGGGCTCCGTCCCAGCCGCCGGAGCCGCCGGGCGCTCCCAGCGAAGCAGATCCGCACCGCTGTAGAGCAGCACCGCCGCGATCACGAAGAGGAGCAGCTCGTCCGAGATCTCGCCGGCCAGGTACCCGCCGGCGAGGGCCCCGACCACCGACGGCGGCGCCATCCAGCGGAACAGCCGCCAGTTGATCCTCCCCGCGCGCACGTGGCCGACGGAGGCGGCGGTGGCGGCCACCCCGGAGATCGCGATGTTCGCGGCGCCGCCCGTGGCGGGCGAGGAGGCCACGAGCAGCACCACCGGCAGCCGCAGATTGCCGAGCACGAGCCCCACGACCCCGCCCGCGAGCGCGACGAGGAAGCACCAGACCGCGATTGCCACCGCCTCAGGGACCGACATCGGGGCGAGTCTTCCACGCCCCCATCCCGGACTTGTGAACGGAACGTTCACCCATCCGGGCGCCGTTGCGGGGTTAGTGTTCGTCCATGAAGGCCCGTCGCTCCTGTCTGTCGGTTCCGGGCTCGTCCGAGCGGATGCTCGCGAAGGCGGCCGCGCTCCCGGCCGACGAGGTCGTGATCGACCTCGAGGACGGTGTGGCGGCCGCGGACAAGGCCAGGGCGCGCGAGCTGGTCGCGTCCGTCCTGGACGGCGGCGCGCTAGCGGGCGCGGCGGTGCGCGTGAACGCACCGGGCGGCGACTGGTTCGAGGCGGACGTGGCCGAGCTGGCCGGGAGAGCGGGATCGCTCGTGATCCCCAAGGTCGACAGCGCCGCGGAGCTGGCGCAGGTCGACATCGCCGTTCCCCGCGGCACGCGCCTCCAGGCGCTCGTGGAGACCGCGGCCGGCCTCCAGAGCGCGGGCGAGATCGCCGCCGCCTCGCCGCGGCTCGATGCCTTGATCCTCGGCTATGCCGACCTGGCCGCCTCTCTCGGGCGGGGGCCCGGCGCCGACGTGCCGGAGCTGTGGCTCCACGCCCAGGACAGCGTGCTCGTGGCCGCGCGCGCGGCCGGCATCCAGGCGATCGACGGGCCGCACCTCGCGATCCGCGACGACGCCGGGCTGCGCCGCTGGGCCGCTCACGCCCGCACGCTCGGTTTCGACGGCAAGTGGGCCGTGCACCCCGGCCAGCTGGCCGCGATCAACGCGGCGTTCACGCCCGCGCCGGATGAGCTCGAGCGGGCGGCCGCCGTGGTCGCCGCGCTCGCCGACGGCTCGCCCGGCGCGGTCGAGCTGGACGGCGAGATGATCGACGAGGCCATTCGCAAGCAGGCGCTCGCGACCGTGGCGCGCGGCCGCGCGGCGGGGCTCGGGTGAACGCGGCAGTCCGGATCGGCGGGCCGTGGTTCGAGGACTTCGAGCATGGGCAGGTCTTCGAGGACGCCCCCGGGCTGACGCTCGGAGCCGGCCATGCCGCCGCGCACCAGGCCATCACCGGCGACCGGCTGCGGCTAGCGCTCGACGCGCCGCTGGCGCGAGCGGTGACCGGCCGCCGGGAGCCGCTCGCACACCCGAACCTCGTCTGCGACGTGGCCATCGGCCAGTCGACCGGGCCGACCCAGCGCGTCCGCGGGAACCTCTTCTACCGCGGGCTCGTGCTCGCCCGCCCCGTCTTCCTGGGCGAGACCCTCCGGACCCGCACCGAGGTGGTGGGCCTCAAGCAGAACCGCTCGGGCTCGGGTCTCGTGGCGCTGCGGATCCGGACCACCGACGAGCGTGGCGAGCCCGTGCTCGACTTCTGGCGCTGCCCGATGATCCCGCTCCGGGACCCGGACGCCGACACCGGGCATGCGGACGCGTTCGACGACATCCCGAGCTCGCTCGATCCCGAGGGGGTCGAGCGCGCGGTGCCCGGCGAGTGGGACGTCGGGCCGCTGAGGGACGCGGTGCCCGGGCCGCACCACGAGGCGCTCGCACCGGGCGAGTCGCTGGTCGTGGAGGCCGGTGAGACCGTGACCGGCGCGACCGAGCTCGCCCGGCTCACGCTGAACGTGGCGATGGCGCACACGGACTCCACGCGCAGCTCGCACGGCCGCCGGCTCGTGTACGGCGGCCACACGATCGCCGTCGCCGCCGCGCACGCCACCCGCGCGATCCCCGCGCTCGCGACGATCGTCGCCTGGCGGGGCTGCGACCACCTGGCCCCCGTGTTCGAGGGCGACGTGCTGCGAACGGAGATCCACGTGGAGTCGGTCGAGCCGCGCGACAGCGGCGGCGCGCTCGCCGGGCTGAGGGCCCAGGTCTCCGCGGTCAGAGGGGCGGAAGGAGACCCAGAACCCGTGCTGGACTGGAGCTTCCTGGCGCTCGTCGCCTAGGAGAGGGGAGGGAGTGATGGCAGGGATCCTCGGCGGGATGCGGGTCATCGAAGGCTCGGCGTTCGTGGCGGCCCCGCTCGGCGGCATGGCGATGGCGCAGCTCGGCGCCGACGTGATCCGGTTCGACCCGATCGGCGGCGGCCTGGACAGGGGCCGCTGGCCCGTGACGGCGGACGGCAAGAGCCTCTTCTGGGCCGGGCTCAACAAGGGGAAGCGCTCGATCCAGGTGGACCTCCGCTCGGACGAGGGGCGCGAGCTCGTCTCGGCGCTCATCGCCGCGCCGGGCCCCGACGCCGGCCTCTTCCTGACGAACTTCCCGGCTCGCGGCTTCCTCGACTACGCGACCCTCGCGGAGCGCCGGAGCGACCTCGTCATGGTCAACATCACCGGCAACCACGACGGCTCCTCGGCGGTGGACTACACCGTGAACCCCGCGACCGGGTTCCCGTGGGCCACCGGGCCGCGCAACCTGAGCGTCCCCTTCAACCACCTGCTCCCGGCGTGGGACGCGATCACGGGGATGATGGCCACGGCGAGCCTGCTGGCCGCCGAGCGCCACCGGGCGCGGACCGGCGAGGGCCAGTGCGTGCAGCTCGCCCTGTCGGACGTGGCGTTCTGGATGGTCGCGAACCTCGGCAAGATCGCCGAGGTCCAGGTCAACCGCCACGAGCGGCCAAAGGACGGCAACTACCTCTACGGCGCCTTCGGGCGCGACTTCCTGACGAAGGACGGCCGGCGCGTGATGATCGTGGCGCTGACCCGGCGCCAGTGGAAGGGGCTCGTGGACGCCACCGGCCTCGGCGAGGCGTTCGACACGATCGGCAAGCTCATGGACGTCGACCTCGACGACGAGGGCGGGCGCTTCGCCGCGCGCGAGGTGATCGGCGCGACGCTGAAGCCGTGGGTGCTCGCCAGGACGATGGACGAGCTCCGCGAGGCTTTCGAGCCCAACGGCGTGTCCTGGGGCCCGTACCAGACGTTCACCCAGCTGGTGGAGGAGGACCCGCGCTGCTCGCCCGAGAACCCGATGTTCGCGGAGGTCGAGCAGCCCGGCATCGGCACGTATCTCATGCCGGGCTCGCCGCTCGACTTCTCGGCGGCCGAGCGGCTCGCGCCGATGCCCGCGCCGGTGCTGGGCGAGCACACGGACGAGGTGCTGGCCGAGGTGCTCGGCCTCGCCGACGCCGAGATCGGCGGGCTCTACGAGCGCGGCGTGGTCGCGGGGGCGGCCCGCACTACGGCGTGACGATCGCGAAGCGCGCCGGCGGGGCCTCGAGCAGGTCGAGCAGCTCGTCGAGGACCGCCGCGTCGCCGTCGACCTCGACCGCGCCCGCCGCGATCGCGTCCGCCGCGCTCACGACGCCGCCGATCACCGCCAGGAACGCGAGCCGCGGCGCGCGCACGGTCGCCGGCACGTCCGGCCGCGTCCTGCGCGGGTGGCTGAGCGCGCCGTGGGAGACCGTGAGCGCGAACGACTCGTCCACGTCGGTGAAGACCACGTCGAGCTCGATCACGCGACCGTCGGCGCGCGGCCCGTCGATGCGGACGCCGACCACGTGCAGCACCATCTCCGCGGTCAGCGCCTGGAGCACGTCCACGTTCGGCGCGTCGGCGAGCGTCCGGCCCGGCGTGACGCCCTCGCGCAGCTCCATCGCGCCGGTCAGGTAGAAGGCGCGCCAGGGCCCGGACTCGGCCTGGTAGCCGAGCTGCTCGAGCGCGTCGGCCTGGAGCTCGCGCGCGGCGGTGTTCGAGGGGTCGGCGAAGACGACGTGGTTCACGACCTCGGCGACCCAGCGGTAGTCGCCGTCCGCGAACGACCTCTGGGCGCGCTCGAGGACCGCGTCCGCGCCGCCCATGTAGTCCACGTAGCGGCGCGCCGCCTCGACCGGGGGATGCGGGTTCAGGTGCGCCGGGTTGCCGTCGAACCAGCCGAGGTAGCGCTGGAAGACGGCCTTCACGTTGTGGCTCACCGTGCCGTAGTACTCGCGGCAGGCGAACTCGTCGCGCAGCGACTCCGGGAGCGCGAGCTCCTCGGCGGCCTCCTCCATCGTCAGGCCGGCGTTCGCCAGCCGGATGCTCTGGTCGTGGATGTAGCGGTAGAGGTCGCGCTGCGTCTCGAGGTGGTGGCGGCAGTCGCCCTCGCCCCACCGCGGCCAGTGGTGGCACGCGAAGGTCACGTCGAAGCGGCCGCCGAACAGCTCGATCGCCTCCGAGATGTACTTGCTCCAGCCGAGCCCGTCGCGGATCTGCGCGCCGCGCGGGGTGTAGAGGTTGTGGAGCGTGCCGGAGCAGTTCTCCGCCACGCACAGCGCCCGGAAGTCCGCGAACAGGAAGTTCATCTCGGCCGGCGCCTCGGTCTCCGGCGTGAGCTGGAACTCGACCGTCCGGCCGTCGATCTCGAGGACCGTGCCGGTCGCCTCGATCAGCTCCGTCGGCGCCAGGAGGCCGGGCGTGCCGCGCGGCGTGGTCATCCCGATCCCGGCGTCCACGTGGCCGCGCGGGCTGCGCGGGAGCAGGCTGCCGAACATGTACTCGGCGCGGCGCGCCATCGCGGGGCCGGCGATCACGTTCTCGCTCACGGCCGCCTCGAGGAAGCCCTCCGGGGCGATTATGCGGACGCCGGGCAGCTCCTCCTCGGACACGATCCCGCGCAGGCCGCCGAAGTGGTCTATGTGCGTGTGCGTGTAGAGCACAGCCCTGACCGGGCGCTCGCCGGCGTGCTCGTTCACGAGCGCGAGCGCGGCGCGCGCGGTCTCCGCGGTCGTGAGCGCGTCCACCACGATCCAGCCGGTCTCGCCGGCCACGAAGGTGATGTTGGAGACGTCGGCGCCGCGCACCTGCCAGATGCCCTCGGTCACCTCGAACAGGCCGTGGGTCGCGCTCAGCCGCGCGTGCCTCCAGAGGCTCGGGTTGACCTCGGGCGGCGCCTCGCCGCCGAGGAAGGCCGCGCCGGCGTCCGGGTCCCATGCCGTGCTCCCGTCCGGCCCGGGCACCGGGCCCGGCAGCGGCGCGACGTGTCCGCGGGTGGCCAGCTCGAAGTCGCGCGGGTCGTCGAGCGGCAGCGACGCGCCCAGCTCCGCGTTGCGCGCCGCGGTGGTGGCGGTGGCGTCGCGCGGCTCGGTCACGGCGCCTCCGCGAAGCCGCCGGGCTTGCCCTCGTCGTAGCGCGGGAGGCCGTCGTCGGGGATCGGCTCCCACTCGGCGGCGTAAGCCACGTACTGGCGCCACTGGGGCCGCACGCCGGGGTCGTCGTCGAAGGCGCCGAGCCGAACGCTCATCTGCGCCGGCTCGGCGGGGTTGCGGCTGAAGAGCTGCGAGCCGCACCCGGCGCAGAACAGCTTCTCGAAGCCTTGCTCGGGGCGGTAGGAGCGGACCCGGTCCTCGCCCGCCAGCAGGCGCAGGCTCGAGCCGTCGATGCGCGTCTGCGCCGACGCGGCCGCCCCGGTGCGGCGCCGGCAGCGCGTGCAGTGGCAGTAGGACGCGGGGCCGAGCTCCTCCACCTCGAAGCGGACGGCGCCGCAGAGGCACCCGCCCGTGAACGCAGGGCCAGTCACGCGAGCATCGTAATCACCGCCGGGCGATCGCAGCACCCGTGATGCAGAGCGCGCCGCCCGCGAGCGCGAGGGCGGGCGGGACCTCGTCGAGCAGCGCCCAGCCCATGAGGATCGCGAGCGGCGGGACGAAGTAGGTGAGCGCGCCCATCCGCCCGGCGCTGCTGCGCGCGAGCGCGTACGCCCAGGTCGTGAACGCGAGCGCCGTGGGGAACACGCCGAGGTAGACCATCCACGCGATCGACGAGCCCTCGGCATCGCCGGCCTGGCTCACGAGGGCGGGGGCGAACGGGAGGCAGGCGAGCGCGCCGATGCAGCACGCCAGCCACGTGACCGCGAGCGCGCTGCTGTGCTCGAGCAGCGGCTTCTGGGCGATCACGCCGCCGGCGTAGGTGAGCGCCGCGACGAGGCCGAGCGCCGTCCCCCAGCTGGCCGTAATGCCCTCCGAGGACGTGGCCAGGCCGATGATCGCGACTCCCGCGAGCGCGATTCCGCAGCCGGTGAGGAGCGTCCTCGGGAAGCCCTCGCCCAGCAGCCGCCCGGCGAGCAGGGCGATCAGCACGGGGCCGATGTTCACGAGCATCGCCGCGGTGCCGGCGTCCACGCGCCGCTCGGCCTCGTTCAGCGCCACGTTGTAGACGGCGAACCAGAGCAGCCCGCAGACGAGCAGGCCGGCCACGTCGGCGCGCGGGACGAGCCGCTCGCGGCGGGCGAGGACGATGACGCCGAGCACGAGGCTCGCCACGGCGAGCCGCCCGAGCGCGAGCGGCCCGGCCGAGAGGTCGGCCCCGGCGTCGCGGATCCCGACGAACGCGCTCGCCCAGAGCACCACCGTCGTCACGCCGGCCGCGATCGCGGGCAGCTCTCTGGAAGCAGCCGGCCGGGCCTGGACGCTCACGGGGATGGGACGAACGAGCGGGCGATCGCGTGAGATTGACGGCTCAACCGGAGCCGGCGAGCGCCGACGCCTCCGCGGCGGCAGCGCGGACCCGCTCGGCGAGACGCGCCTCGACGGCGCGGAAGCGGGGCGTGGGCACCGGCACCGAGATGGCCGCGACCGGCCCCTCCGGGCCGCCCACGGCAGCCCCCACCGCGCAGATCCCCTCCGTGTGCTCCTCGCGGTCGAACGCCACCCCGTCCGCGCGCACGCGCGCGAGCTCCTCGAGCAGCGCCCCGCGGGTGACGATCGTGGCCGGCGTTTGTCGCGCGAGGCGCGCCGGGACCAGGCGCCTGACCTCGGTCTCCGGCAGCGCCGCCAGCAGGGCTTTCCCGTTGGCGGTGCAGTGCAGCGGAAAGGCGGCGCCCACGGACGAGACGGCGCGCAGCCGGTGCGGCGCGGGCAGCTGCTCGACGAACCGGGCGCTCGCGCCGTCGAGCACAGCCAGGTCCACGGTCTCGTCGAGCTCGCGCCGCAGGTCCAGCAGCACCGGCCTCAAGCGCTCGCGGAGCGCCTCGCCGCTCGCGGCGCCGAGCCGGGCGAGGCCGGGGCCGAGGCGCACCTTGCCGCGCCGCGACGGCGTGACCAGCTCCTCGGCCGCCAGCGCGCCCACGAGCCGGTGCACGGTCGACTTCGGGAGCGCGACGGCGCCGGCCAGCTCCCCGAGGCTGAGGCCCTCGGGCGCGGACCCGAGCGCGCGCAGGACGCTTGCGGCGCGCGCCACGGCCTGGATTCCACCGTCTTGCATAGTAGTACGAGCGTACCGTAGAGTGGGACGGATGATCGTTCTGCGCCGTGGCGAGGACGGCTACGAGGAGGCCCGCCGGGCCACGTGCTGGAACGCGCGCACGCCGGACCGCTTCCCGGACGTGGTGGTGCAGGCCGAGAGCGAGGACGACGTGGCCGCCGCGGTCCGCCTCGCGCGCGACGGCGGGCTGCGGATCGGGATCCGCTCGGGCGGCCACAGCTGGGCCGGCAACCACGTGCGCGACGGGGGGCTGCTGCTCGACGTCTCGCGGCTGCGCGAGGCGGTCGTGGACGCCGGGGCGCGGACCGCGCGCGTCCAGCCCGGCTGCCGCGGGAACGAGCTGCTCGCCCAGCTGGAGCAGCACGGGCTCTTCTTCCCGGCCGGTCACTGCACGGGGGTGGCCGTCGGGGGCTACCTGCTGCAGGGCGGCTTCGGCTGGAACGGGCGCGTGCACGGCCCGGCGTGCATGGGCGTCGAGGCGATCGACGTGGTCACCGCGGACGGCGAGCTGGTGCGCGCGAGCGAGGACGAGAACGCCGACCTCCTGTGGGCCGCCCGCGGCGCCGGGCCCGGCTTCTTCGGCGCGGTCACAGCCTTCCACCTGCGCCTCCACGAGCGGCCGCCGGTGATCGCGAACGGCGTCTTCCTCTACCCCGTCGACTGCCTCGAGGAGGTGTTCCGCTGGGCCCACGAGATCGGCCCGCGCGTCCCGCGCGCGATGGAGCTGATGGTGGTGATCCACCGCGACGCCGGCGGCGAGCCCGAGATCGCCGTCACCGGGCCCGTGCTGATGGACTCCGAGGAGGAGGCCGCCGAGGCGCTCGCGCTGCTCGAGACCTGCCCGGCGCTCGGCCGCGCCAAGCTCGCCGCGCCCAACGTGCCGGCGCGCCTCGAGGACCTCTACGCGGGCGTGCACGCCGCCTACCCGGACGACCACCGCTACGCGGCAGACAACATGTGGACGCACGCCCCGATCGCCGACCTCCTCCCGGGCCTAGAGCGGATCGCGGCCACGCTGCCCGAGGCGCCATCGCACATGCTCTGGATGAACTGGGGCGCGAGCCCGCCGCGCCGGGACATGGCGTACAGCGTCGAGGACGAGACCTACATCGCCCTCTACGGCGTCTGGACCGAGCCGGCCCGCGACGACGCCAACGTCGGGTGGGTCACCGAGCGCATGCGCGAGATGGAGGGCCTCGCCACCGGTATCCAGCTGGCCGACGAGAACCTCGGGCGCCGCCCGGCGCGCTTCGCGAGCGACGCGAACATGGCGCGGCTCGACACGGTGCGGGCCCACCGGGACCCCGAGGGGCGCTTCCACGCGTGGATGGGGCGCCTGTGAGCGATCTCGCCGCGTACCTCGACCGCCCAATGGACCCGCCCCAGCTGGACGTGCTCGCCGCCATCGAGCGCGGGCCGATCGATCCCGCGGACGCGCTCCCCCGCGAGGACGTCGAGCGGCTCGCGGACCCCACGCCGCTCGCGGCGGAGACCGGCTGGTGCACGCTGCCCGACGGCGTGGCCTACGTGGCCGTGCGAACCGCGATGCCCGGCGTGACGGGGGCGATGGTCGACTGGTGGTTCGACTGGCACCCGGCCGACGACCTGCGCTACCGGATCTGGCATCCGCGCGCGCACTTCGCCAACTCGGTCGAGCGGCCCCGCACCGCCGGTGCCAAGGCCCACTGGGGGACCGTGCACCACCCCGTGGAGGACGTGGGCGTCGGCCGCGTGCGGGCCCGCATCGAGTTCGCGCCACCGAGCGAGCTCGGCATGGCGGGCGACCACCTCGGCGACCCGGCGGTCGCCACGATCGTCTGCGGCTGGGCGGGCGACGACACGCGCCGCGTTCGCCACACGCCGATGGCCCACGTCTTCCTGGACGAGCCGGGAGGCCTGATCCTGCGAAGCCGCTTCTGGCTCGGGGCCGCGCTGCGCCCCTACCTGCCCGGGCCGCTCGCCGCGCCGCTGGCGGCCGCGATCAACACCGGCTTCGTCCGCCGCCGCACGCTGCCGGACGGGCTGCCGCGCGCGCTCGCGCGCCACTGCGCCGAGGAGTACGCGAACCTCGGCGGCCTGCTGCCCGAGCTCTACGAGCGCTACGGCCCTACGGCCGCGGGATCCGCGCCCCCGTGACGCGACGGTCGGCCCGCGCTGCGGGGCTCGCGCTGCTCGCCTTCGCCTGGGCCGCCACCGGCGCCTCGAACTGGACCTCCTGGCGGCAGACCGTGCCCTTCTCGGGCAGCGTCAGCTCGTTCACGTAGGCCTCGGTCGCGGTGTCGATGCAGCTCGACTCGCCCGGGTAGGCCGTGTGCCCGTCGCCGCGCATCGTGATGAGGCGCGCGTTGCCCAGCTGGCGCACCAGCCTGAGCGCGCCCCGGTAGGGCGTGGCCGGGTCGTAGGTGTTAGCGATCACCAGCGGCGTGGGCTTCGAGCCCGAGACCCTGAACGGGCCGGCGTAGGCGTCGCGGTCGCGCTCGGGCCACAGGCCGTAGTTCAGCTCCACGTAGCCGCTGTTGAAGAACGCGTCGTCGAACTGCCCCCAGGAGTCGTCCCCGCGGTCCAGGTAGAAGCCCACGTCGCGCGGGTAGCGCTGCTCGCTCGCCCCGATCGTGAAGTAGGTGTCGTAGCCCGGGTCGTAGGTGCCGTCGTCGAGGCGGCCGTAGTCGAGGTCGACCAGCTCGCGGATCAGCGAGCCGTCGCCGTCCTGCGCCATCTTCAGCGCGAGGCCGAGCTCGCCCCACAGCTCCTTGAGGTAGACCTCGCCGGTGGCCGCCCAGCGGAGGTCGTCGCCGTCGACGGGCCGCGGGTCGGGCGCGAAGCCGTCCGCCGGGATGGGATTGGCGTCCGCCTGCTCGACCAGCTCGTCCCATGCGATCCACGGGTCTTCACCGCCGAAGCCGGAGCACGCGACCTGGTCGCGCGCGCACGCCTGGAAGAAGCGCCGCAGGGCGCGCTCGAAGCCGGCCGTCTGCTCGGCCAGGTCCCGCCACGGCTTGTTTATGTAGCCGGACGCGTCGATCGGCCCGTCGAGCACCATGGCGCGGTAGCGGTTCGGGAACAGGCTCGCGTACGTGGCCCCGAGGAAGGTGCCGTACGAGTAGCCGAAGTAGTTGATCCTCCGCTCTCCAAGCAGCCTGCGGAGGGCGTTCATGTCGCGCGCGACGTTCGCCGTCGAGAGGTGCGACAGGATCGCGCCGTTGTCCTGGCGGCAGCTGCGGATGTAGCTCCTGTCCTTCCGGAGCAGCGCCTTCACGTCGAGGTTGAAGGGCGTCGTGAACGGCTGGGAGTAGATGCCCTCCTGCTCCTGGTCCACGTGGCAGTCGACCGCCGGCGTGCTCTGGCCGACGCCGCGCGGGTCGAACCCGACGATGTCGAAATGCTCGTTCAGCGCGGCCCAGTAGCCGGTCGCGCCCACCTCCTGGAGGTAGTCCACGGCCGCGCCGCCGGGGCCGCCGAAGTTGAAGACGAGCGCACCGGTCCGCTCGCCGGCCGCCGGAACTCGCGCCACCGCGACGTGCACCTCGCGCCCACGTGGGCGGTCGTAGTCGAGCGGCAGGTCGGCCGTCGCGCACTCGGTGGTCGCCGCATCGGGCGTCGTCCCGCAGGGCTCGAACCTCAGCCTGCTCTTCGCCGGCGCGGCCGGGGCGAGGAGGAGCAGCGCCGCGAGCGCGCAGCAGAAGACGAGGACGAGCGGGCGAAGACCGGACCGACGTGACATGGGGCTCCTTCGGCGACTCGGGCCCGGCGGCGGCAGGGACCTATTGCGAAGGGGACGCTAACCCGATGGGGCGCCCGGGTCAAAAACGGGGGTATTGCGGGCGAACTCGAGCGCCTCGTCCGTGTCCCGGCAGAGCCGCCACTGGATCAGCTTGCCGTCGCGGACGCGCATCAGGTAGGCGAGCTCCATCTCCACCTCTATGCCGCTCTCGCGTCCCGTCGCGGTCTGGCGAATCGGCACGACGACGGCGTCGCCCTCCTCGATGAAGCCGAGCGGCTCGGCGTGGAAGCTGCTCCAGGGCTCGAGCCACTGCTCCGCCATCCGCCGGAACCCGTCGCGGCCGCGATAGGTGTCGGCGTTGGCGTACCCGGTCGGGACGTCCGCCACGATGTCGTCGGCGACCAGCTCCAGGAGCCCGTCGAGGTCGCCCGAGTTGATGGTCTCGAAGCCGCGGCGGGCGAGGTCCAGGTGGTCGAGCGGCACACCGGAAGTATCCCGCGGCATATCGTGTGCGCGTGCTCCGCCGGCTCGCCATCGCCCTGGCGCTCCTCCTGCTGGGCGCCGGCAGCGCCCACGCGAGCGGCGCCGGCCCCGTGCCGCCGCTGCGCTCGGACGGCCGCTGGATCACGGACGCGACCGGGCGCGTGGTCCAGCTGCGCGGCGTCAACGAGGTCGCGAAGTCGGCGCCGTACCACCCGGCCGCGTTCGGCTTCGGCGCGGACGATGCCGAGTTCCTCGCCGAGCACGGCTTCAACTCCGTGCGCCTCGGCGTGGACTTCCGCGGGCTCATGCCCGAGCCCGGCAGGGTCGAGCAGGGGTACATCGACCAGCTGGCCCGCACCGTGCAGGAGCTCGGCCGGCGCAGGATCTTCGTCCTGATCGACTTCCACCAGGACGGCTTCGCCCCCAAGTACAACGGCAACGGGCTGCCCGACTGGATGGCGATCGACGACGGGCTGCCGAACCCGCCGGACGCCGTCTTCCCGCTCTACTACATCCAGAACCCGGCGATGCAGCGCGCCTTCGAGAACCTCTGGGCCAACCGCCCCGGTCCGGGCGGGATCGGGCTCCAGGACTACTACGCGCAGGGCGTGAGCGCGGTCGCCCGCCGCTTCGCGCGCTCGCCGTACGTCTTCGGCTACGACGTGATGAACGAGCCGTTCCCGGGCGCGGCCTGGGGACCGTGCCTCACCGCCGCGGGCTGCGCGGACCTGGAGCGCCGGCTGACCGGGCCCTTCAACGCGAAGATGACCGCCGCGATCCGCCGCTGGACTCGGAGCCAGCTCGTGTTCGTCGAGCCGTTCGTGCTCTTCAACTTCGGCATCGGCCCGACCTCGCTGCCGGGCAGGGAGACCGGCAACGGGCTGTCGTTCCACTCCTACGCGAGCTCCCCGGCCGGTGAGGCGAGCGTGGTGGACTTCGCCGTGAAGGCGGCCGAGCGCGACCGCGCGCCGGTGCTGGCGACCGAGTTCGGCGCGACCACGTCGGCCGCGACGCTCGAGCGCCTGACGGCGAGCTTCGACGCCCGCCTCGTGCCCTGGATGTTCTGGGCCTACAACGAGTCGGTCATCGACGACCCGGCGCAACCGGCCGGCCTCGACAACGTCGCGAGCGCCGACGGGTTCCGCGCGCTCGTGCGGCCGTACCCCGAGACGGTGGCCGGGACGCCCGCCGCCCTGTCGTTCGACCCGTCCACCAGGGACTTCGAGCTGACGTACTCGACCCGCGGGCCGAGCGGCCGCCGCTCGCCGTGGTGGCGGCCGAGCGTCGTGCACGTCCCGGAGCTGATCTACCCCGAGGGCTACTCGGTGCGGGCGGAGGGCGCATGGGTGGTCTCGCGCCGCTGCAGCGAGTCGCTGGTGCTGCACGCGAAGCCGTGGGCGCGGACGGTGACCGTGAAGGTCTCGCCGGCCGCGGCGGGCTGCGCTCGCTGAGCGCATGTCCGGCGCGGAGAGCTTTCGCGCGCCGGCCGACGTCTACGACGCCCACGTGGGCCGCTACACGCCGTCGCTGGCGCGGGCGCTGATCGAGTTCGCCGGCGTGGCGCCGGGGACCCGGGCGCTCGACGTCGGGTGCGGCCCCGGCGCGCTCGCCGCGGCGCTCGCGGAGCGGCTCGGGCCGGGGAACGTGTCCGCGGCCGATCCGTCGGAGCCGTTCGCGGAGGCGTGCCGGGCGCGGCTGCCCGGGGTCGAGGTGGTGGTGGCCCCGGCCGAGTCGCTGCCGTTCCCCGGCGGCGCCTTCGGCGCGGCGCTGTCCCAGCTCGTCGTGAACTTCATGTCCGACCCAGAGGCCGGCGTGGCCGAGCTGATCCGCGTGACCGAGAGCGGCGGCGTCGTGGCGGCCTGCGTCTGGGACTACGCCGGGGAGATGACGCTGCTCCGGGCGTTCTGGGACGCCGCGCGGGAGATCGAGCCCGAGCGCGGCGCCGCGGCCGACGAGGGCGTGGTGATGCGCTTCTGCCGCGAGGGCGAGCTCGCCGGCCTGCTGAGCTCGGCCGGACTGCGCGAGGTGCGCTCCGGCTCGCTCGAGTCGCGGGCGGCCTACGCGGGCTTCGACGACCTCTGGGCTCCGCTCCCGACCGGGATCGCGCCGTCGGGGGCCTTCTGCAAGTCGCTCGAAGCCGATGGGCGGGCGGCGCTCCGCGCGGCCTACCGGAGACGGCTCGGCGCCGGCGACGAGCCGTTCGAGCTGACGGCGCGGGCCTGGGCCGCGGCCGGCGTGGCGCCGTGAGCGGGAAGCCGACGGCCGGACTCGAACCGGCGACATCCTCTTTACGAGAGAGGTGCTCTACCAACTGAGCTACGTCGGCGAAGGGGACGAGTCTAGCCCGGCCCGCTCCTCCTATCGGCGTGGTGCCGCGCAGGCTTCAGCGGCTCGAGTCGTTCCGGCTCGGGCGCCTCCGGGTACACGTGGCGCGCTCGCCGCGGGCGCGGCTGCTCGGCCTCGCGCTGCTCCGTGGCCTGCCCCCGGACACGGCGCTCCTCATGCCCCGCTGCCGCTCCGTGCACACCTTCGGCATGCGCTTCCCGATCGACGTGGTCTTCCTCGACGCGCGCGGCGAGCCGCTCCGCGTGGTGCGCGGGCTGGCGCCGTGGCGGGTGGCCTCCTGCCCCGCCGCGGCGGCGGTCTTGGAACGCCGAGCCGCGCGTGATGGAATGATGCCCGCGATGTCAGACCAGGCATTCGGGTCGCGGTTCCGCGACGCGCTCAACCCGCGCGTCCCGATCTACCGCGACTCCTACAACGAGTACTTCATGCTCATCCTCTCCGCGGGCGGGGCCGCCGCGGGCACGCAGGTGCCGCTGTACATCCTCATGGCGATCACCGGCCTGTGGGGCGCCGTCCCGTTCGCCGCGGCGTGCGTGGTGTTCGAGCTGGTGGTGATCTTCGGCCTCGCCCGCCCGCAGATGCAGCCGCAGGAGCGGATCGCCTGGGCCGCGCTGTGGAGCTTCGCGACCGCGGCGATGGCCGTCGCGTTCTACTACCTGGTCGCCAAGCCGACGCTCTGAGACGCGGCGACGTCAAGCCCGAGACCTGGGCGGTCGTGGGCGGCCGGCCCGAGGCGCCCGGTGCGCCGCTCAACGCGCCGCTCGTCCCGGCGTCGAACTTCCTGCTCGGGACGGAGCGGGTCTACAGCCGGACCGAGGCCACCGAGACCTGGGAGGCCTTCGAGGACGTGATCGGCGGCCTGGAGGGGGGCGAGGCGGTGGCGTTCGCGTCCGGGATGGCGGCCTGCGCGGCCGTCATGCACCGGATGCCCGACGGCGGGCATCTCGTCCTCGGAGACGACTGCTACCTGGGCGTGGCCGGCCTGGCCGAGGCCGGCGAGCGCGACCACGGCTGGCGGGTCGAGCGGCTGCCGGTCGCCGACGAGCGCTGGCCCGAGCGCGCCGGCGCGGCGGACGTGATCTGGCTCGAGTCGCCGTCCAACCCCCTCCTCGAGGTGGCGGACGTCGAGCGGATCTGCGCCGCCCCGCGGCGCGCGGACGCCACGCTCGTCGTGGACAACACGTTCGCCACGCCCCTCTTCCAGCGCCCGCTGGCCCTCGGGGCGGACGTGGTCGTCCACTCGGCCACCAAGTTCGTCGGCGGCCACTCCGACCTGCTGCTCGGCGTCGCGGTCGCCCGCGACCCGGACCTGGCGGAGGAGCTGCGGGAGACGCGCGGCCTCACCGGTGCCACCCCCGGGGCGCTCGAGACCTTCCTCGCCCTGCGCGGCGTGCGGACGCTCCCGCTCCGGCTGCGGCAGGCGTCGGCGAGCGCGGCCGTGCTCGCCGAGCGCCTGGCGGAGCACCCCGCCGTCGCGCGCGTGCGCTACCCCGGCTTCGGCGCGGTCGTGAGCTTCGAGCTGGCCGGCGCCGCCGCGGCCGACGCCGCCTGCGCGGACGCGCGGGTCATCCGCCACGCCACGAGCCTCGGGGGCGTGGACACGACGATGGAGCGGCGCGGCACCCACGAGCGCCAGGAGCACGTGCCGCCCGGCCTGATCCGCATGAGCGTCGGCTGCGAGGACGTGGAGGACCTCTGGGCCGACCTTCGGCGGGCGCTGGGCGGCTAGGCCGCTTCGCCGGCCAGCGCCGCGAGCCGGAACCCCAGCGCCGACAGGGCGAGCTCCTCGGTCACGTTCAGCTCGAGCGACTGGCGCGTGGCCTCGCAGCGCTCGGCCGCCTCGCGCAGCCGGCGCGCGTCGCGCGAGCGCGCGTCGCCCGTCAGGTCGGGCGGGGAGTCCACCGCCAGCACGGCCTCCGGCGCGCCCTCCGCCACGCAGACGAGGTCGCGGAAGGACAGCTCGGCCAGCGTCAGCGCCAGGTCGAGGACGCCCGTGCGGGCTCGCCGGCCCTCGCGCTTGGCGGCCTCCTCCGCCTCGCGCTCGAGGCCGCGCCGCTCGCGGCCCTTCGGCTCCAGCTCGATGCGCTCGGCGCGCTCCTCGGCGGCGCGCTCCTCCGCCTCGGCGCGGGCGCGCTCGGCCCGCTCGAGCAGCGGCCGCCACGGCTCGGGCGGGCCGCCGTGCAGCGCGGCGGACACGAAGCGGCCGACCTCGGCGCGCAGCTCCTGACCCTCGGGTGACGCGAGGAAGCGCGCGCGTGTGAGGTTGCCGAGCGACAGGCCGGCGCACGCGAGCGCCCGCTCGGGCGAAACGCCCTCGGACTCGAGCACGGACGCGATGCGCGCCGCGGGGAGCGGCTCGAAGCGCACGAGCTGGCAGCGCGAGACGACGGTGTCCAGCACCCGGCCGAGCGACTCGGTCAGCAGGATCAGGTGGACGAACGAGGCCGGCTCCTCGAGCGTCTTCAGGAGCCGGTTCGAGACCTCGTCGTTCATCGTGTCCACACGCTCGAGGACGAACACGCGGCGCGACGCCTCGAACGGCGTGCGGGTGGCCGCGCCGACCACCGGGCCCTCCACGTCCTCCACCCGCATCACGTGCGCACCCGTGGGGCGCACCCAGGTCAGGTCGGGGTGGCTGCCGTTCTGCACGCGCCGGCGGACCGACTCGGGGTCGTCCGACCCAGCGGCGAGCAGCTCGGCGGCGAAGGCGCGGGCCGCGGTGCTCTTGCCCGTTCCCGCGGGGCCGTGGAAGAGGTAGGCGTGCGAGGGCGAGTCGGCGAGAGCGGTCGACAGCACCATCCGCGCGTGCGGGTGGTCCTCCGTTCCGGGCAGGACCGCGACGTCGCTCATGCCCGGGCCGCCGCCCGTGCGGCCTCGACCGCGACCATGACGTCGGCGTGCACGTCGCCGGCGGGCCGGCCGGCGTCGAGCCGGCGCCAGCGCCCGGGGCTCGCGTCGGCCAGCCGGTCGTAGGCCTCAGCGACCGCCCGCTGGAGAGCGAGGCCCTCGTCCTCGAAGCGGTCGAGCATGCCGGCGCGCTGGGCGGCCTCGGCCGGGTCGAGCTCGAGCAGGAAGGTCAGGTCCGGCAGCAGGCCCCCGGTGGCGAACCGGTTCACGCGCTCGACCTCGTCCACGCCCAGGCCGCGGGCATCGCCCTGATAGGCGAGCGAGCTGTCCAGGAAGCGGTCGGAGACCACGACCCCGCCGCGCTCGAGCGCGGGCCGGATCACCGCTTCCACGAGCTGCGCGCGCGCCGCCGCGAAGAGCAGCGCCTCGGCGCGCGGGCCCGCGTCGAGGGCGGCGTCCTTGACCAGGTCGCGCACGCGCTCGCCAAGCTCGGTGCCGCCCGGCTCACGGACCGCGACGCCCTCGTCGCGGAGCGCCTCGACGAGCAGGCCGGCCTGGGTGGTCTTCCCCGACCGGTCGATGCCCTCGAAGGTGACGAACAGGCCGCGCATGGGCGGCGACCGTAGCAATGGGTCAAGCGGGCACGCGCTCGAACTGCTCCGTCATCGCCGCCACCGAACGGTCGACGTCCTCGAAGGTCGTCCGCCAGTTGCAGACGGAGATGCGGATGCAGCGGGTCCCGCGCCAGGTGGTGGCGCTCACCCAGCAGGTCCCCTCGTCCTGGATGGCGCGGACGATGGCGTCCACGTCGCCCTCCGGGCGCACGAGCACCTGGTTGAGGCCCTGCGCCAGGACCTCGACCCCCGGCCGGCGGCCGAGCTCGGCGGCGAACCGCTCCGCGCATTCGCACAGGCGGTCGACCAGCTCCGCGACGCCGGTCCGCCCCAGAGAGCGCAGCGTGGCGTAGACCGGCAGCGAGCGGGCCCGGCGCGAGAACTCGGGCGTCCAGTCCATCGGCTCGCGCAGCCCCGCGCCCTGCTGGAGGTAGCTCGCCTGGACGCTCATCGCCGCGCAGTGGGCGCTCGGGTCGGCGACCACGGCGATGCCGCAGTCGTAGGGGACGTTCAGCCACTTGTGCCCGTCCGTGGCCCAGGAGTCCGCCTGCTCGCAGCCGCCGAGGAGGCCGCGCCGCGCGGGGCTCGCGTTCGCCCAGAGCCCGAACGCCCCGTCGACGTGCACCCAGGCGCCGGCCGCGTGGCCGAGCCGGCAGACCTCCGCCAGCGGGTCGACCGCGCCGGTGTTGACGTTGCCCGCCTGCGCGACCACGAGGGTGGGGCCGTCGGCCGAGGCGAGCGCGGCCTCGAGGGCATCGGCGCGCATGGCGCCGCGCTCGTCGGCCTCGACCGCCTCGATGCACGCCGTGCCGAGCCCGAGCAGCCGCAGCGCCCTGTCCACGGTCACGTGCCGCTCGGCGCAGACGAGCGCCCGCAGCGCAGGCGCACCGGCGAGGCCGGCCGCCTCCACGTCCCATCCGGCGCCGGCCAGCAGGCGGTGACGAGCGGCGGCCAGCGCGGTCACGTGCGCCATCTGGCACCCCGTGACGAGCGCGAACGACGCGCCGGCGGGGAGGCCGAGGAGGTCCAGCAGCCAGGCGCCGGTGATCTCCTCGATCGCCGCCACGGACGGGGTCGGGCTCGCGAGCCCCGAGTTCTGGTCCCAGGCGGATGCCATCCAGTCGGCGGCGATCGCGGCCGGGTACGCGCCGCCGATGACGAACCCGAAGTAGCGCGGCGAGCCCATCGCCGTGATGCCCGGGTCGGCCTCCGCGACCAGCTCGTCGAGCACGCGGCGGGGGTCGACCGGGCCGCCGGGGAGCTCGGCGCCGAGCGCCGCCTTGGTGTCCTCCACCCCCCGCGGCGCTCCCACGCGCCGCTCGGGGAGGGATTCGAGATAGGCCGCGGCGTGGCCGGCCGCGGCGTCAAGCAGCTCACGCATCACTCGCTCCTTGCTCGGTCATCGTCTGCATCGGCTTGCGCAGGCTGACAGACCACCTACCATGCCGGGCTTCATGAAGACGCTCGTGACCGGAGGCGCCGGCTTCATCGGCTCCAATCTCGTGGACGCCCTGCTCCAGCGGGGCGACGCCGTGACGATCCTCGACAACATCTCGACGGGCAGGCGCGAGAACCTCGAGGGGGCGCTCGCGAACGGCGCCGAGCTGGCCGAGGTGGACCTGCGCGACGCCGAGGCGGTGAGCGCGCTGGTCGAGCGGACCGCCCCCGAGGTGATCTTCCACCTCGGCGCCCAGGTGGACGTCCGCAAGTCGGTGGCCGACACCGCGTTTGACGCAGCGGTGAACGTCGGCGGGACGGTGAACGTCCTCAACGCCGCGAAGGACCACGGCGTCCGCCGGGTCGTGTTCGCGTCGACGGGCGGCGCGATCTACGGCGAGGCGCAGACGATCCCGGCGCCCGAGGACCACCCGGTGGCCCCCGAGGCGCCCTACGGGCTCTCGAAGTTCTGCGCCGAGAACTACTGCGCCCTCTACACGCGCCTGCACGGGCTCTCCACCGTGGCGCTCCGCTTCGGCAACGTCTACGGGCCGCGCCAGGACCCGCTCGGGGAGGCGGGGGTTATCGCGATCTTCTGCGGCCGGGTGATCGAGGGAGGGCAGCCGGTCGTCTTCGGCGACGGGCTTCAGACGCGCGACTACGTCCATGTGGACGACATCGTCAGCGCGAACCTGCTCGCCGCCGAGTCGGACGCCGGCGGAGCCTTCAACATCGGCCGCGGCGAGGAGGTCACGGTCATCGACATCGTCGACGTCCTCGCGCCCCATGCGCAGAACGGCTTCGAGCCGGACTTCCAGCCGGAGCGCAAGGGCGAGGTGCGCCACATCGCGCTCGACGCCTCGCGGGCCCAGCAGCAGCTGGGCTGGAAGTCCGACATCGGGCTCGTCGAGGGGCTGCAGCAGACGCTCTCGTCTTTGCGGTAATTGCGCCACAACATGTTGTGGTTCGAGAAGGATCGAGGCCCTACAGGTAGTAGAATGACGGTGTGCTCTGCCCGTTCTGCTCCTTCGAATCGACGCGTGTCGTCGACTCGCGCCTGACCGAGCCGGGCGACTCCATCCGCCGCCGCCGCGAGTGCGCCGGGTGCGGCAACCGCTTCACGACCTACGAGCGCGTGGAGGGGCCCGTCGTGTCGGTGCTCAAGCGCGACGGGAGCAGCGAGCGCTTCGACGTGCAGAAGCTCCTCGGCGGGCTCGCGCGGGCCGCGGGCAAGCGGCCGGTCACCGAGGCCCAGCTCGAGGAGCTGGCGGAGTCGATCGCGGCCGCCGCGCGGCGGGCCGGGTCCGAGGTGCGGGCCGAGCAGATCGGCGACCTCGCGGAGCGCGGCCTCGCGCGGCTCGACCCCGTGGCGGCCATCCAGTTCGCGTCCGTCTACCGCGATCTCGCGGACCTCGACGAGCTCGACGCGGTGGTCCGGCGCTTCAAGGAGGAGCCGCTCGCCGGAGCCGATCAACTGACCTTCGAAGACGCCGCCGACGGCGCCCCCGTTCCATCCGACTCGGGGAGCAACATCGGTCGTTCCCCCTAATGGCCGACGGCCACCCCCTGAGACGAGGAGAAGACATGTCAGACAGCCGTGACGCCACCGCACCGAGCATCGCCGCCAGCGATGCCGGCGTCACCGTCCCGCGCCGCTTCACCGACGCAGGAACGCACCCCTTCGACTCGGTCGAGTGGGAGATTCGCGACGCCGTGATCGGCGACCCCGCGAACCCCGCCTTCGAGCAGCGTGACGTCGAGTTCCCCGCCTCCTGGTCGCAGAACGCGACGAACATCGTCGCCCAGAAGTACTTCCGCGGTCGCCTCGACTCGCCCGAGCGCGAGTCGTCCGTCAAGCAGATGATCGGCCGCGTCTCCGGCACGATCGCGGCCTGGGGGCGCGAGGGCGGCTACTTCGCGAGCGACGAGGACGCTCAGGCCTTCGAGGACGAGCTCACCCACATCCTGCTCCACCAGATGGCGGCCTTCAACTCGCCGGTCTGGTTCAACGTCGGCTTCGAGGAGAGCCCGCAGTGCTCGGCCTGCTTCATCCTCTCGGTCGACGACACGATCGAGTCGATCCTCGCCTGGAACACCAAGGAGGGGATGATCTTCCGCGGCGGCTCGGGGTCGGGAATCAACCTCTCGAACATCCGCGCCTCGACCGAGCACCTCTCGAAGGGCGGCACAGCCAGCGGGCCGGTCTCCTTCATGCGCGGCGCGGACGCGTGGGCCGGCACGATCAAGTCGGGCGGCAAGACCCGCCGCGCGGCGAAGATGGTCGTGCTCGACGTCGACCACCCCGACGTCCTCGACTTCGTCTGGTGCAAGGCGCGCGAGGAGGAGAAGGCGGCCGCGCTGCGCGACGCCGGCTTCGACATGCGCCTCGACTCCGAGGCCTTCGCCTCGATCCAGTACCAGAACGCGAACAACTCGGTGCGCGTGTCCGACGAGTTCATGGAGCGCGTCGAGCAGGACCAGGAGTGGGAGCTCACCGCCCGCACCGACGGCGCCGTGATCCAGCGCGTGCAGGCGCGCGATGTGCTCGAGCAGATCGCCGACGCGGCGTGGCGCTGCGCCGACCCGGGCGTCCAGTACGACACCACGATCAACGACTGGCACACCTGCCCGAACTCCGGGCGGATCAACGCCTCGAACCCCTGCAGCGAGTACATGCACGTCGACGACTCGGCGTGCAACCTCGCGTCGCTCAACCTCCTGAAGTTCCGCCGCGACGACGGCAGCTTCGACGTGCCGGCCTTCGAGCACGCCGTCGACGTGATGATCCTCGCGCAGGAGATCGTCGTCAGCCCGTCGAGCTACCCGACCGAGGAGATCGGCGT
>JAFGJG010000035.1 GCA_016929195.1 Thermoleophilaceae bacterium | reverse complement strand
GCCGACCTCGAGGCGCGCTCGCTGCTGCGCCTGGGCCAGTTCATCGACCTGCCGTTCGCGAAGCGCGTGGAGGTGTGCAAGGACGGGCTCGCCGCCTCCAACCCGACCGCACAGGTCTGGGAGCTGGCGGCCGCCGTCCCGTTCGCGGCGTTCCTCTGCACCGCGGCGCAGAAGAACGCAACGATCGACAACTCGTCCGGCCTCCAGGTGATGGGCCACCCCGGAACGGCGCCGCAGGGATACGCCGACCACTCCTACCGGCGCGTCCTGTCCGCCGAGCGCACGAGCGGGGGCAGCCTCCCGTGACGCGCGTGGACGTCTGCATCGTCGGCTCCGGCTTCGGCGGGTCGATCTCCGCCTACCGGCTCGCGGAGCTGTACCGGGCGGCGAACCGGGACGCGAGCATCCTCGTCCTGGAGCGCGGCCGGCGCCACCTGCACACCGACTTCCGCCAGTCGATGGACATCGAGCACCTCGCGCGCGTCTACGGGCTCGTGCAGGGCCTTGGCGCGCAGATCGTGCTCGGCGACGGGGTCGGCGGCAGCTCGAACCTCTACCTCGCTGCGTCGCTGCGCTCGCCGAGCGAGACCTTCGAGCGCCGCGACCACCATCCGAACGACGGGCCCGACCGGCGGCTGTGGCCGCGCGAGATCACGCGCCAGGCGCTCAACCCCTACTACGCGCGCGCCGAGCAGGCCCTGCGGGTGCAGCGGCCGAGCTGGAACCAGGTCGCGAAGTCGGGCGGCCTCTGGGCGGCGTCGCTCGCGGCCGCGGGGCACACCTGCGACCGCGTGCCGCAGGCGATCGACCTCAGCCGCTGCATCCAGGCCAAGTGGTGCCACACGGGCTGCATCTTCGGCGCGAAGAACTCGGTCATCACCAACTACCTCTCGGCCGCCGAGGCACTGGGCGTCCAGGTCCGGCCGAACTCCCAGGCCGAGCTGGTGCGCCAGAGCGTCGCGCGCCCGTACCGCTACGTCGTGACGGCGTCGCAGATGGACAACGAGGGGCCCGACGCCACGCGCCAGCCGTCGGGCACGACGTTCGACGTGGAGTGCAAGGTCCTGATCCTGGCCGCGGGCGCCATGGGGAACTCGCCGCTCCTCATGCGCTCACGCCCCTTCCTCCCCTCCCTCTCGCTGCGCGTCGGGAAGCACCTCGGGATCAACGGCGACCACATCGCCGCCGTCGAGTACGACGAGCGCAAGGTCCGCGACGTGCTCAGGCTGCCGGGGTACGGCCAGATCTACAAGGGCAACCACATCACCACGATGAGCTACGACTGGTGGGCCGGCAGGACGGGGAACGCGAACGACGGGAAGCGCTTCACGCTCCAGGAGATCTACCTGTCGCAGCTCGCGCACACGCTCTACGACGACGCCCGCGCGCCGGCCGGCGCCCCGTCGTGGTGGGGCCTCCAGAAGAAGCAGGCGCTGAGCACCTTCAACAACCACGTGGAGATCCTGGCCATGGTCGAGGACACGCACGACGGGGAGTTCCTCGCGCCGCCGCCCAGCGGCAGCCACGTGCGCCCGAACGCCGGCCCCGTCGGGATCGGGCCGTTCAACTACCAGCTCTCAGAGCAGTCGCTGCAGGTCCGCGAGGCGGCGAACGCCGCCATCCGGAGCGTCGTCGAGCGGAACGGGCTGGGCCGGCTCATGGAACCGACCTACCGCAACGTGAGCGCGGCCCATCCGCTCGGCGGCTGCCGGATGGCCGACTCGAAGTCCCTGGGGGTGGTCGACCACCAATGCGAGGTGTTCGACAACCCCGGGCTCTTCTGCATGGACTCGTCGGCCATCCCCACGTCGCTCGGGGTCAACCCGTCGCTCACGATCTCGGCCGTCGCCGAGCGCGCGGTCGAGCGGCTGATCGCGCGCGGCGCGGACTACGACCTGCCGGCCCGGCCGGCCGGGTTCAGGCCGGGCGTGCCCGCCGTGAACATCGGTCCGCACGTCACGCCGCGCCGCAGCAGCTCGGACGCGGCCGTCGACGCGAAGGTCCGCAGCTACGGCTAGCCGTCGCGCAGGGCGATGGTTCCGCCGAGCACGCCGGCGTAGAGCACGCCGGCCGAGCTGATCGTGATCCCGGCGTAGTGGACGTTGAACAGGAGGCCGGTGCCGATCAGCCGGCTCCAGACCGTCTTGCCCGTCCGGAAGTCCACAGCCGTCACGTACCACTTGTCGGGAGTGCCAGGAGGCTTGGTGTAGATGTAGAGGAGCCCGGTGGCGAGCGAGAGCTTCGGGATCGTCGTGGGCGAGATCTCCTGGCTGTTCCAGACCGTGCGGCAGCCCCTGCCGCCCTTCTTGATGTCCACGCGCGCGACGCCCGGCTGCGTGGTCCCGCCGTTGGATGTCGCGTCCGGGGGCGGGAAGTAGCCGAAGTTGTTCTCGACCACCATCGCCGTGCCGGTCGCGACGATCGAGTTCTCGGTGGCGCCCCTGCCCTTCTTGAAGACGGGGTGCTCGCAGACGAGGCGGCGCCTGCCCTTGCCGAGGTGCCGCCCGCGCCGCAGGACCACCACCTGCATCCGACGGGCGTTGTCGGCGATCGTCAGGTACTTCTTGCCCATGAGCGTGGGCGTCGTGCCCGAGCCGGCGTCGAACTGGCCCGGCTTCTTCGTGCCGATGTTGTCGTAGCGGAAGCGCCAGGTCACGCGCGGCTTCTTCCGCTTGCTCAGGTCGAAGCGGTACTGGGCCCGGTCGGTCACCACGAACACGCCGCCGGTCTCGTCCATCGCGAACGAGTTCCCGATCGCCTCGTTCGTCCGGTAGCGGCCGAGCAGCCTGCCCGTGCGCGGGTCGAGCACGCCGACGATCCCGTGAACGCGGCTGACGAACCACAGCCTGCCCTTCCAGTCGGGCAGGGTCGAGTTGAGCTGGTCGTCCGCCGGCAGGTACTTCGCGAGGTCG
>JAFGJG010000193.1 GCA_016929195.1 Thermoleophilaceae bacterium | reverse complement strand
CGTGGAGCCGGGACGCTCGAGCCGCGAGGCTCGGGGCAGATCCGACCTCACGAGCGGTCATCTTCGGTGGGCGGAAGTTGTGAGTACTGCTCCTCGGCGTCCTCCGGAGCGAGCTGCGAGCAGTCCTGCCGGGCAACCTCCGACCCGAGCTGCGAGCCATGTCACGGCCGCGGCGCCTCGGGCTCATCGCCGGTGGAACCCGGCTCGAGCTGCGAGCGTTGTCACGGCCGCGGCGCCTCGGGCGCACCGCCGGTGGAACCCGGCTCGAGCTGCGAGCGTTGTCACGGCCGCGGCGCCTCGGGCGCACCGCCGGCGGGGCCTGTCGGACTTCGCCATCTTCCCGGTTTCAGCGACGCGGCTTTTCTCCGGCGTCGGAGCGGATACTCCCAGCGTTGTCACGGCCGCGGCGCCTCGGGCGCACCGCCGGCGGGGCCTGTCGGACTTCGCCATCTTCCCGGTCTCAGCGACGCGGCTTATCTCCGGCGTCGGAGCGGATACTCCCAGCGTTGTCACGGCGGCGGCGCCTCGGGCGCACCGTCGTCCGCGGCCTCGCGTGCCGCGAGCCGCTCAAAGCGTGCGGAGCGCTCCGGTTCTGAGGCTTCCCTCGAGCCGCGGGAGCTCCTTCTCCACGGCCTCGCGCGCCCCGGCGCCGCGCTCGCCCGCCGGTTGCCCGTCCACGAAGGCGCGCGCGAAATCCCCGGCCGTCGACACCGCCACGACGTGCGTGCCGGAGGGGGCCGGCTCGAGCATGAGGTTGCACTGGCCGAGGACCTGGCTTCCCTCGAGGTTCAGCGCGCTGAAGTCGTGCGTCGCGAAGGCGCCCAGATCGAGTTTGATGCCGGAGACGTAGTCGTTGATCTTACGGGCCGGGTCATCTCGGACAACTGGGCGTGGCGCGGCGGCGGGGTCTACTGCTACGACTCGTTCCACGCCCTCACGAACTGCCCCATCTCGGGGAACTCGGCCAAGCGCGAGGGCGGCGGAATGTACTGCGAAGGTGACGCTTTCCCTGCGCTCACAAACTCCATCGTCTGACGCAACACACGCGAGGGCGTGAGACGGTACCTTCCCTGGGTGATTTCGCGGGCCGGGGCGCTCCGCGGGTTGGTTGCCGGGCAGGAGGCTTGCCCCGGCTGAGCGGTCTACCGAATCCTTGTCTCGGCGGGCTACTCAGCGACATCGGGTCGACACCAGGTTGCGCCGGGGCGCCGAAGTCCTTGACAGGGTCCAAATTATGGACTAAATTTGGCTGCTAGGCGACCGGAGGAGTCTATGGACCTATCGAAAGCGATCGAGCCAGTTACCGTCTTGAAGACCAAGAGCGCCGAGCTTATCCGGAGAGCGAGGGAAGAGAGACAGCCGATCATCATCACGCAAAACGGAAAGGCGACGGCGGTGTTGCAGGACGTCGAAAGCTACGAGCGCACGCGGAAGGCGCTGCTGTTGCTCAAGCTCCTCTCCAAGGGATACCGCGAGCTCGCCGAGGGCAAGGGGATGCCTCACGCCGAGGTGGAGCGTCTCGCAGCGGAGAAGCTCCGTGAGCTCGAGGGCGAATGAGCTACGGGATCGAGTGGGCTCCGGTGGCCGCGCGTGACCTCCTCGAGGTGGTGGAGTACATCGCGTCGGAAGGAAGGCCTGAGGCGGCCGAGCACGCATCTAACCGGATCCTCGCCCGCGTCCGGTCGCTTGCCATGCACCCGAGGCGCAGCAGGATCGTTCCCGAGCTGAAGCGTGTTGGCGTGACGGAATACCGAGACTCCATCGTGGGGCCCTATAGGATCTTTTTCCGCGTTACGCAGCGGAGCGTCGGAATCGTCGGCGTGCTTGACGGGCGACGAGATCTCGAGGAACTCCTCTTCCAGCGATACGCTGGGGGGTAGCGCAGCAAGAGCTCGATAGATCGATAGGGACCCTCGTCAGGAGATCTTGAGTCGACGCCCCTGACATCGCTCGCACCTTTGGCCTTCTGGAGTCTGAACACTCCTCGGGAGACACCTCCGCGCAGCCTCGCGGTGTTAGTGGCGGCATCACCGTGACCGCAGTTGGCGCGGTTTCAACACCGAAGTGGAGCGTGCGCATTCAGGGCGGAGCTCGAGCCCGAGTGCTCGGCACCTGAATGCGCCCGCTACACTTTGCCGGGCCGGGGAAGGCAAGATCGTCCGGACGCCGAGAGGAGGTTCGAGAACTGAGAGGACGAAGGGCGACGGCCCGATGGATGTACGGTCGCCGCGGAGTGCGCGGCCCGTGGATCCGGGTCTTTGGAGCCAGGAGGATCGGGGCAGGTCCCACTTCAGCGGCGCTCATCATCGGTCGGCCCTAGCTGTGAGTACAGGTCCTCGGCGTCCTCCGGAGCAAGGTGCGAGCAAGTCCTCCTCGGCAACCTCCTCGCTGGTTCGGCCTCGCTCCTCGGCGCTGCAGGCGAGCTGCTCCTCTTCACCCTCGCCTTGCCTCCCGGGCGAAGCTTCCCCACAGGAAGCTTCGTCTCGAGCTGCGAGCGTTGTCAGGGCCGCGGTGCCTCGGGCTCATCGCTGGCGCCGGCGGGCTCGAGCTGCGAGCGATGTCACGGTCTCGGCGCCTCGGGCGCATCGCCGGCAGGGCCTGTCGGACTTCGCCATCTTCCCTGTTTCAGCGACGCGGCTTTCCTCTGGCGTCTGAGCGGATACGCCCACCGACGTCACGGCCGCGGGGCCTCGGGACCGCGGCCGGCGCCGGCGGCGGCCTCGCGAGCCGCGAGCCGCTCGAGCGTGTGGAGCGCTCCGGTCCTGAGGCTTCCCTCGAGCCGCGTGAGCTCCTTCTCCACGGCCTCGCGCGCCTCGGCGCCGCCGATGCGCTCGAGCGCCTGGCGCGCGAGGTGCGCGAGACGCTCGTCGCCGAGGAGTTTCGCGAGTGCGGGTACGCTCGCCGCCGAGCCGATGAGGCTCAGGCGGCGGCACGCGAAGTCCTTCGAGTCGGGGGTCCCCTCGCCCTCGAGGACCGCGAGGAGACGAGCCTCGAGATCCCGCCGCGCACCGGCGTCTCCATGCGAGGCGCGGATCGCCTCGTCGATGGCGCCCAGGACCCTGCGGCTCGCGCCGATCTCGTGACGAGACAGCGCG
>JAFGJG010000034.1 GCA_016929195.1 Thermoleophilaceae bacterium | reverse complement strand
GCCGAGGCGCAGCGACGAGTTGCCGTACGAGTAGACGTCGTCCAGAGCGGCGGACGGCCCGCCGACGCCGGTCGGGCCGCCGAAGCCCGGGACGGACGGGTTGACCTTGCCGACGTCGGCCGGGTCGATCTTCACGAGCGCCAGGTCGTTGTAGGCGCAGGTGTCGGGATCGGACTCGCCGTTCGCCTGCATCGTGATCCAGGACGAGTACACGAGCGTGCCGGGACGGCTCGCGCCGGTGATCTCGACCGGCGTGCCGAGCGGCTGCGTGCCGGCCAGGCAGCCGTCCGTGTCGGTCGCGGCGCCGGTGCTGGCGCAGTGCGCCGCCTGGCCGATGTACGTGCCGTTTCCGTCCTGATAGATGAAGTTGGCGGTGCACTGACCGCCCTCCGTGAACGTCTGGACGCCCGGATGGACGGTGGCCGTCGCGGCCGGCGCCCAGGCGCCGGCGGTGGCCGGCAGCGCTGCTGCGATTGCCAGTGCGGCCACGGCCGCAACTGCGAGGACCCTGTTCCTGGGCATGCACTCCCCCACGATCGATCGACGATTCCCCTACCGCAAACCGTGCGGTACCCGAAAACGTCAGAAACGATGCGCGGTGATGTTGAGGCGCACGTACTCCAGCGTCAGCGGGTCGCCGCAGCGGCGCACGACCTCCTCCGCGAACGGGCGCCTCAGCTCCTCTGGGAGCTCCGCCAGGTGGTTGCCGAGGCAGACGGTCATCGCGAACTCGAGCGGCTCGGCCGGGTTGACGGGCCAGGGCTCGAGCCAGCAGCGCACGCCGGTGAAGCCGGCCCGGGTGAGCCGCTCCTCCGTGTCGCCGGGCGCGGCGTAGTTCCAGGGCCCCTCGAAGTCCGCCATGTGCTCGGCGTAGGGCGGCTCGGCGGCCACCTCGTCCGCCAGCCGGCGGAAACGGTCGATGTTGCCCTGCCCGCCGCACTGAGCGACCAGCGGGGCGCCCGGCCTGAGAGCGGCGTGCAGGCGCTCGAACAGGGCGTCGTGGTCCTTGATCCAGTGGAAGACCGCGTTCGAGAACGCGGCGTCCACCGGCTGATCGAGCTCGAGCTCCGTCAGGCTGACCGGGTCGAGCACGCGCACGCGCGGCTCGTCCGTGAAGCGCTCGCGCGCCTGGTCGACCATCGAGGGCGCGGCGTCCACGGCCACGACGCCGCCGGCGGGCACGCGCTCGAGCAGGAGCTCCGTCACGCGCCCGCTGCCGCAGCCCGCGTCGAGCACCGTCTCCCCGCCGTCGAGCCGGAGCCGCCCGAGCACGGGCAGCGCCATCTCGACCTGGGGCGTCGAGACGCGGTCGTAGCTGGCCGCGTCCCAGTCGCGGGCCCTCATCGCAGGTCGGTGCTGGGCCCGGCGCGCTCGCGGTCCTGCTCGTATGCGGCGATCTTCTCGTGGTGCTGGAGCGTGACGCCGATGTCGTCGAGCCCGTTCAGCAGCCGGTGCTTGACGTCCGCGTCGATGTCGAAGCTCGCGACCCGGTCGCCTGCCGTGACGGTCTGCGCGTCCAGGTCGATCCGGGCCTCGCCGCTAGCCATCACGGCGCGCACGTCCTCCTCAGCGAGCACCACCGGGAGGAGCCCGATCTTGGTGCAGTTGGAGTAGAAGATGTCGCCGAAGCTCGGCGCCACCACGGCCCGGAAGCCGTAGTCCTCGAGTCCCCAGGGGGCGTGCTCGCGCGAAGACCCGCAGCCGAAGTTCCGGCCCGTCACGAGGATCGGGTTGGCCGGCAGGTTCCAGCCGTCCTCCTGCGCCCAGTCGTAGAACAGGAACTCGCCGAAGCCGGTCCGCTCGATCCGCTTGAGGAACTGCTTGGGCATGATCTGGTCGGTGTCCACGTCGTCGCGGTCGAGGACGGACACGGGGCCCTCCACGACTCCCACGGCCCTCATGACCACTCCCTGATGTCCACGAAGCGGCCCTCGATCGCCGCGGCCGCCGCCATCTGGGGGCTGACCAGGTGGGTGCGCCCGCCGCGCCCCTGCCGGCCCTCGAAGTTGCGGTTCGAGGTCGATGCGCAGCGCTCGCCGGGCGACAGGATGTCCGGGTTCATGCCCAGGCACATCGAGCAGCCCGCGGAGCGCCAGTCGAAGCCGGCCGCGCGGAAGACCTCGTCGAGACCCTCGGCCTCCGCCTGGGCCTTCACCTTCGCCGACCCCGGCACGACCATCGCGTCGACCGAGGAGGCCACCCTCCGCCCCCTGACCACCGCGGCGGCGGCGCGCAGGTCGCCGATGCGCGAGTTGGTGCAGGAGCCGACGAACACGCGGTCGAGCCGGATGTCCTGGATCGGCGTGCCGGCCTCGAGCCCCATGTAGTCGAGCGCACGCCGGTCGCCGTCGCTGCGCGGCTCGGGAACGGCCGCGGTCACGTCGACGACCATCGCCGGATTGGTTCCCCAGCTCACCTGCGGCGAGATGGACGCGGCGTCGATCTCGACCTCGGTGTCGAAGCTCGCCCCCTCGTCGGTGATCAGGCCGCGCCAGTCGTCCACCGCGCCCTCGAAGTCCTCGGGCGCTCCGGGCCGGCCGTCGACCCACTCGAACGTCGTGTCGTCGGGCGCGATCATCCCGGCCCTGCCGCCGCCCTCGATCGTCATGTTGCAGACGGTCATCCGGCCCTCCATGGACAGGCCGCGGATCGCGGGCCCGGAGTACTCGATGACGTGGCCCACGCCGCCGTCCACGCCGATGCGGCCGATCGTGGCGAGGATCAGGTCCTTGGCGGTCACGCCGGGGGGCAGGTCGCCCTCGTAGAGGATCCGCATCGAGCGCGGCTTGCGCTGCTGCAGCGTCTGCGTGGCCAGCACGTGCTCGACCTCGCTCGTCCCGATGCCGAAGGCGAGCGCGCCGAAGGCGCCGTGTGTGGACGTGTGCGAGTCGCCGCAGACGATCGTCATGCCGGGCTGGGTGACGCCCAGCTCCGGCCCGATCACGTGGACGATGCCCTGGCTCTCCGAGCCGATCGAGTGGACCGGGATGCCGAACTGCGCGCAGTTCTCCTCGAGCGTCCCGATCTGCTTGCGCGAGAGCGGGTCGCTGACCATCGGCAGCGCCGTCGGGCCGTCGGTCGGCACGTTGTGATCCGCGGTCGCCAGCGTGCGGTCGGGCCGCCGCACCTTCCGCCCGGCGAGCCGGAGCGACTCGAACGCCTGCGGGCTCGTCACCTCGTGCACGAGGTGCAGGTCGATGTAGAGGAGCCCGTCGTGCACCTCGTGGCGCTCCCAGATCTTGTCGAGCATCGTCTTGGCCATTCAGGACCTCCTCAGGCCGGCCGCGACGACCGCGAGGAAGCGCGCGTCGCCCCGTCCGGGGTTCTCGAAGTGGTGCGGCAGGTCGGCGTCGAAGGTGACCGCGTCACCCGTCGCCAGCTCGTGCACGGCGCCGTCGCAGACGAGGCGCAGCTCGCCGTCGGTGACCACGGCCGTCTCGCGGCTGCCGGGCTCGTGCATCGGCGGATCGCTCGGGCCGCCCGTGGCGGCGCCGGGCTCGAGCGTGTGGATGGACAGCTCCGCGCGCTGCCCGGGCAGCGGCGGCGTGAGGATCTCGTAGGCGTGGCCGCGCTCGGTGGCACCGCCGGTGCGGCGGTCGGAGGCCTTGACGACGGTCACCGTGCCGCCCTCGTCCAGGCGGAGCAGCTGGGACAGCGAGAGCTCGAGCCCGGTGGCGATACGGCTCGCCACCGAGAGCGTCGGGCTCGTCTCCCCGCGCTCGACCTGGCTCAGCATCTGCGCGGACACGCCGCTGCGGCCGGCCAGGTCGCGCAGGGACAGGTCCATCGCCTCGCGCAGGGCGCGGACCCTGGGCCCCACGTTCAGGTCGGTTTCGATCGCCGCCAGAGGCATTGGACGTACGTACGTTATCACGGACGCACCCTGCGGCCCCCGAGGCCGTGATCGGGCTATGCGCGCTGCCTGGTGGGCCGGACCAGCAGCTCGTTCAGGCACACGTGGGCCGGGCGCGTGACCGCGAAGACGATCGCCTCCGCGATGTCCTCGGGCTTGAGCACCTCGCCGATCTGCTCGCGCGAACGCTCCATGCTCTGCTGCACGACCGGGTTCGTGTTGTGGCCCTGGAGCTCCGTCTCGACGAAGCCCGGCGCCACCACGGTCACCCGCACCCCGGCATGGAGGGCCTCTTGGCGGAGCGCCTCGGAGAACGCATGCACTCCGAACTTGGTCATGTTGTAGACGGCAGCCCCCGCGCTCGCGCGCCTGCCGGCCACCGATGACACGTTCACGATGTCCCCGCCGCCGCCCTGGGCCAGGTGCGGCAGCGCGGCGTGCGTGCACCACAGGAGCCCGAGCAGGTTCACCTCGATCATCCGCCGCCAGTCGGCGGTGTCGGCCCCGGCCACCGGGCCGAGGAGCATCACGCCGGCGTTGTTCACCAGGATGTGGAGGCCGCCGAGCTCGTCGCGCGCCGCCTGGATGAACGCGCCCGCCTGCTCCTCGTCGGTCAGGTCCACGGCGTGCGGCACCGCGCGGCCGCCCTCCGACTCGATCCGCTCGGCGAGCGCCGTCAGGCGGTCCTCGCGGCGGGCGCCCACGAGCACCGCGGCGCCGGCACGGGCCAGCGCCAGCGCGGTGGCCTCGCCGATGCCGGAGGACGCTCCGGTCACCACCGCCACCTTGCCGTCGAGGGGGCCCGCCATGGCGCGGCGATCCTACCTCAGAGGGCTTCGCGGACCAGGGCGGCGATCTCGGCCTCGCCGGGAGGGTCGGGCGTGTTGCCGAGGAGCGGGTGCCCGGCCACCGTCGCCGCCACCTCGTCCACGTGCTCCTCCCCGGCCCCGAGGGTCGACAGCCGGGTGTGGCCCGACCGCGCGGACAGCTCGGACAGGAGCCCCGCGGCGTGGTCGGGCTCGGCCTGCGGGTCGCCCAGCGCGACGGCGAGCCGCCCGAGCGCCTCGGGCGCGCGCCCGGCCATCAAGCGCGCGCTGTGGGGCAGCATCACCGCGTTCGTCTCGGCGTGCGGCGTCCCGGCAAGGCGCACGATGCTCTGGCAGATCGCGTGGTGCACGGCGATCCCCGCCGCCCCGGACGCGTACCCCGCGAGGACGGCTCCGAGCGCGAGCCGGCCGGTGTCGGGAGGATCCGCGGTGATGCCGGCGGCCAGCGCCGCGGCGGCGGCGAGCGCCGCCCCGTCCCCGACCGGGTTCGCGTAAGGGGTGTAGAGCGCCTCCATCGCGTGCGCCATCGCGTTCATGGCGCTCGCGGTGAGCTGGGCCGGCGGCGCGGATGCCATCAGGTCCGGGTCAGCCACCACGAGGGCGGGCCGGACGAGCCGCGCGCCTTCCACGCCCACCGGGGTGCGGTGGAAGGACGTCATCTCGGCGCCGGACAGCGTCGTCGGGATCGCCGCGCAGCGGTGGCCGTAGACGCCCGCGATCGCCTTGGCGGTGTCCACGACGCGCCCGCCGCCGAGCGCGACCAGGTCGCGGTCCTCGACCTCGCCCAGGAGCCCGGCCGACACCTCGTCCACCCTGCCGGGCGGCACATGGACCACACCGTCGGCGGCCGCCACCAGGTCCGGCGCCCGGGCCGCCGCCCGCTCGGTCGTGAGCAGCGCGAAGTCGTGGAGGCCGATCCCGGCCACCAGGTCGACCGCGTCCGCGAGCGCGCCGCGGCGGAAGCGGATCAGCCGCTCGCCGTCGCGCCAGGTGAAGTCCGTCGCGGTCAGGGTGCCGGGGTCGAGCGCTCCACGCGCTCGAGTGCTCGCTCGGCCTCCTCGGCGGCCGACCCGCTCCAGTCCTCCTCCGCCTTCGCGAGCGCGGTCGAGAGAGCGCGGAGGTAGGCCTTGCCGGACGCCTCCAGGATGTCCGTCGAGACGCCCACGCCGGACGCGAGCGAGCCGTTCAGCTCGAGCAGGACGGTCACCTCGCCCAGGGCGTCGCGGCCGCCGGTCACGGCGCTCACGTGGTACTCCCGGAGCCGGGCGTCGTGGCCCACCGCGGCGTTGATCGCGCTGAAGAAGGCGTCCACGGGGCCGTCGCCGGTGAAGCTGCCCGACTCCACGGTGCCGTCCGGGAGCCTGACGCGGACGCGCGCGAGCGGGGCGCGGGTGTTCGAGGCCTCCACGTCGAACGACTCGAGGTCGAATGCGGTGGGCGCCTGGCGCATCTCATCGGAGACGATCGCCTCGAGGTCGACCGCCGTGACCGTCTTCTTCTTGTCAGCGAGCTCCTTGAAGCTCTTGAACGCGGCGTTGAGGGCCGCGCCGTCCACCTCGAACCCCAGCTCCTCGAGCGCGTTGCGCAGGGCGTGCCGGCCGGAGTGCTTGCCGAGCACGATCGCGTTCGAGTCGAGCCCGATCGTGGTGGCGTCCATGATCTCGTAGGTCGTCCGCTCCTTCAGGACGCCGTCCTGGTGGATGCCGGCCTCGTGGGCGAAGGCGTTGCGGCCCACGATCGCCTTGTTCGGCTGCACCGGATAGCCGGTCAGGCGCGAGACCAGGCGCGACGTCCGCGCGATCTCGCGAGTCACCGCGCCGGTCCAGAGGCCGACGCTCGGCTCGCGCGTGTGCAGGAGCATCACGATCTCCTCGAGCGACGCGTTCCCCGCGCGCTCGCCGATCCCGTTGACCGCGCACTCGACCTGGCGGGCGCCCGCGGTGAGCCCGGCGAACGAGTTCGCCACCGCGAGGCCGAGGTCGTCGTGGCAGTGGACCGAGACGGTCACGTCCTTCAGGCCCGGGATCAGCTCGTAGAGGCGCCGGAACATCTCGGCGTACTCGTTGGGCATCGTGTAGCCGACCGTGTCCGGGACGTTGATCGTCGTCGCGCCCTCGTCGAGCGCGATCTGGATGACCTCGGCCATGAACTCCACGTCCGAGCGCGAGCCGTCCTCGGGCGAGAACTCCACGTCGTCCGTGTACCGGCGCGCCTGCGCCACCGCCGCGCGCGCCTGCCCCTTCACGTCCTCGCGGGTTGTCTGGAGCTTGCGCTCGATGTGGATGTCGCTCGTCGCGATGAACGTGTGGATGCGCGGCCGCTCGGCGTCCTTGATGGCGTTCCAGGCGGCGTCGATGTCCTGCTTCGACGTGCGCGCGAGACCGCAGATGACCGGGCCCTCGACCTCCCGGGCGATCGCCTGGACCGAGTCGAAGTCGCCGGGTGAGGTGATCGGGAAGCCTGCCTCGATGATGTCGACCCCCAGCCGCGCGAGCTGGTGGGCGATCTCGAGCTTCTCCTGCCGGTTGAGCGCGATGCCCGGCGACTGCTCGCCGTCGCGCAGCGTCGTGTCGAAGATCCTTACCCGGTCCTGCTCGCTACGGCCTTCGGTCATGTTCGCCCTTCTTCGTCGTCCTGCCTGAGTTCCCCTTGAGCTTGCGGCTGTGCGGCCGCCACGCGTTATTCCCCCCGAAGGGGGAGAAGAAGGGGAAGAAGCAGGCCGGAATGGCGATACATCCAGGAGCAGGGTACCGCGTCGCGCGTCACGGCTCCAGGACAACCTTGCCGATGTTCTCGCGCGCGTGCACGAAGCGGTGCGCGTCGGCGCCCTCGGCCAGCGGGAAGCGCGCGGCCACGACGGGCCGGATCGAGCCCTTCTCGGTCCACTCCCGGAGCGGCCCGATGTACTCGTCGAGCGATCCCTTCGAGTCCCAGAGCTCGAGCAGGTTGAGCCCGATCACCGACTTCGACTGGCTCATCAGCTTGACCGGGTGGAAGCGCGGCATCTGGGCGAGCACGCGCAGCGCGCGGGCACGGCTGCGGCGCTCCCCGGCCTGGACCTCCGACGCACCGAAGCAGACGAGCCGGCCGCCCGGCCGGAGCAGCGCGAAGCTGCCCTTGAAGCTGCGTCCGCCGATGGCGTCGAAGGCGAGGTCGAGCGGCTCCTGCTCGCCGGTGATGCGGCGCACCTCGTCGACGACGTCGTGCGTCCGGTAGTCGACCGGGTGGTCCACGCCGAAGCCCCTGATCGCGTCGTGCTTGGGCGGCGACGCGGTGCCGAAGACCTCCGCGCCGACGAGCTTCGCGATCTGGGTCGCGGCGATGCCGACGCTGCCGGCCGCCGCCTGGATCAGGACGCGCTCGCCGGCGCGCAGGGCGCCGTAGCGGACGAGGCCGGCGTAGGCGGTGGCGTACGACACGGGCGCCGCTGCGCCCTCGGCGAAGCTCCAGTCGTCCGGAAGCGGCAGCAGCTCCCCCGTCCCGGCGACGGCGAGCTCCGCGTAGCCGCCGAAGCGGCAGCCGCCCATGACACGTTGGCCGACCTCGAATCCCTCGGTGCCGGGGCCGAGCGCGTCCACCTCTCCGGCGATCTCATATCCGACGACGCAGGGCGGCGACGGCGCCGCCGCGTACAGGCCGACGCGCGCGAGCAGGTCAGCGAAGTTGATGCCGGCCGCGCGCACGCGCACCCGCACGCGGCCCGGGCCCGGCTCGGGATCCGGCCGCTCCTGGACGCGGAGCACCTCGGGCGGGCCGTGCTCCGTGATGACCAGCGCCCTCACGGCGCCGGACCCTACGCCAAGCGTCCTGCCCCGTGGTTGCAGGGCAACCAGAAGTCAGGACGCTTCAGAGCGAGATGGTGCGGCCGGCGACGAAGCCGTCGGTGCCCGCGATGCGGTCCACGATCTCCTGCGGGATCGGCGCGTCGGAGGTCACGACCATCGTGGCCTGGCCGTTCGACTCCTCGGAGCCGCGGCCGACGGCGGCGGAGACGATGTTGATGCCGGCCTCGCCGAAGCTGGTGCCCACGCGGCCCAGCATTCCTGGGCGGTCCTCGTAGCGGAAGATCGCGAGGTGCTCCTCCAGCTGGAGGTTGAAGCGCGAGTCCCAGGCCTCCAGCAGGTGCGAGCGATGGGCGCTGCCGAGCGTGGTGCCCACCACCCGCGTCCGCTCGCCGCCGCTCACCACGGTCACGCGGACGAGGTCGGTGAAGTCGCGTGCCGTCGCAGTGTTGGTCTCGGTCACGGCGATCCCGCGCTCATGCGCGATCGCGGGCGCGTTCACGTCGTTGACCTCCTCCTCGGTGTGGCCGGCCAGGGCGCCCTTCAGCACCTGGACGGTGAGCAGGCGGGTGTCGCGCTCGGCGATCCGGCCGCGGTACTCGACCTCGAGCGCGTCGACCGACGTGCCCTCGGCCAGCGCGGTGGCGATCCGGCCGAGGTCGCGCGCGAGCGGCAGGAAGCCGCCGAGGGCCTCGAGGTCCTCCGCCGCGATGGCCGGCACGTTGACGGCCGAGGTGACGACCCCGCCGGTCAGCGCGGCCACGACCTGCTCCGCGGCCTGGAACCCGGCCCGGTCGGTGGCCTCCGTGGTGGAGGCGCCCAGGTGCGGGGTGACGACGACGTTGGGATAGCCGAACAGAGGGTGCTCGGTCACGGGCTCCTCGCGGAACACGTCGAGCGCGGCGCCGGCCACCTTGCCGGAGTCGAGCGCCTCCTTGAGGTCCTCGTCCACGAGCAGGCCGCCGCGGGCGACGTTGATCACGCGCACGCCGTCCTTCATCTTCGCGAAGGCCTCGGCGTCGAGCCAGTCGCGGGTCTCGTCGGTGACCGGCAGGTGGATCGTGATGAAGTCCGCCCGCTCGTAGAGATCGTCGGAGCTCTCTGCACGCTCCACGCCGACCTCGCGGAAGCGCTCCTCCGCGACGTAGGCGTCGAAGGCGACGACGTGCATCCCGAAGCCGAGCGCGCGCTGGGCGACGAGCTGGCCGATCCGGCCGAAGCCCAGCACCCCGAGCGTCTTCTCGTACAGCTCCACGCCGCTGAAGCTGGAGCGCTCCCAGGCGCCGCCGATCAGCGACGCGTGCGCCTGCGGTACGCGACGCGCGAGCGCGAGCAGGAGCGCGACGGTGTGCTCGGCGGCGGTGATGACGTTCGACTGCGGCGCGTTCGCGACGACCACGCCGCGCTTCGTGGCGGCGTCCACGTCCACGTTGTCCACCCCCACGCCGGCCCTGCCGACCACGCGCAGGCGCTCGGCCCTGTCGATCAGGCCGGCGTCCAGCTTCGTGGCGGAGCGGATCAGCAGCCCGTCGAACTCGCCGATTCGGCTCTCCAGCTCCTCATCGGACCAGTCGACACCGACCTCGACGTCGAGGCCGGAGTCGCGCAGGAGCTGCACGCCCGAGTCGCCGATCTTCTCCTTGACGAGGACTCGCGCGGGGCCCTGCGCGCCGTCGCTCACGCCGGGGCGGAGGCGGGGACGCCCGCCTCGAGGAACACCCGCTGCGCCGCGGCCACCCCGCTGCCCAGCTCGACCTCGTGGCCGAGCTCCGACAGGGTCATCTCGAAGGCGGAGACGGTGAGCAGGATGTCGAAGGCGCCGAAGTACCCGCAGTGCGCCAGCCGCGCGATCTTCCCCTTCAGCCTCGCCTGTCCGCCGGCGATCGTGATGCCGTACGTGTCGCGCATGACCTTGGGGACCCGCGAGCCGTCGATCGACTCGGGCAGGTTGATGGCGGTCACCACGTTCGCGTTCTCGTCGTCGGGCCCGAAGGTCTCCAGGTCGAGCGCGCGGACAGCCTCGCGGCAGGCGCGGCCCAGCAGGCGATGGCGGTCGAGGACCTGCTCGAGGCCCTCCTCCTCGATCATGCCGAGCGCCACGTCGAGCGCGGCGATGAGCCCCACCGCCGGCGTGAACGGGCTGTCCGGCGAGTCCTTGCGCTGGCCCGCGACGGTGCGCGCCCAGTCGAAGTAGTAGCGCGGCGTGTCGGTGCCGGCCGCGTACTCGAGCGCGGCCTCGTTGGCGCTGGCGAAGCCGAGCCCGGGCGGCGACATGAGCGCCTTCTGCGAGCCGGAGACCACCACGTCGACGTTCCACTCGTCCTGCGGGATGGGCACCGCGCCGAGCCCGGACACCGCGTCGACCACGATCAGCGCGTCGTGACGGTGAGCGACCTCGGCCAGCTCGCGAACGTCGTTGACGACTCCGGTCGACGTCTCGGAGAGGGTGGTGAACACGACCTCCACCTCCGGGTTCTCGCCCAGCACACGGTCGAGCCCGGCCGGTTCGACCTTCTGGCCCCACTCGGTCTCCCAGTGGACGGTCCGGCCGCCGTAGGCGTCCGACAGCTCGGACCAGCGCTCGCCGAACTTGCCGCACGAGGCGACCAGCACCGGCTGCCCGCGCCGCACCAGGTTGGCCGCGGCCGACTCGAGCGCCCCGGTGCCCGACGAGGCGAAGATGAGGACGTCGTTCTCCGTCCCGAACACGTGCTTGAGGCGGTCGAGCGCCCGCGCGTAGACGTCGATGAAGGACGGCGCGCGGTGGTAGAGCATCGGCTCCGCCATCGCGAGCGAGACCTCCGGCGGAAGCGGGGTCGGCCCCGCGGTCATCAGGTACTGCTTCAGATACGGGTTCGCCATCGAACCGGCGAGGATAGCGAGGGGCCGGGCGGCCTCCGGCCCCGCTGCTCAGAAGTCCTGGTCGATCCAGTCCATCATCGAGCGGAGCTCCCTGCCCTCGCGCTCGATCTGGCTGTTCTGCTGCTCCTGGCGCATGCGCTGGAAGTTCTCCTGGCCCGCCTCGTTCTCGGCGATCCACTCGCGCGCGAACTCTCCCGACTGGATCTCGCCGAGGATCTTCTTCATCGCCTCGCGCGTGGGCTCCCCGATGATCCGCTTGCCGCGGGTGAGGTCGCCGTACTCGGCCGTGTTGGAGATCGAGTAGCGCATCCCGGAGATGCCCTTCTCGTACATCAGGTCCACGATCAGCTTCAGCTCGTGGAGGCACTCGAAGTACGCCAGCCGCGGGTCGTAGCCGGCCTCCACGAGGGTCTCGTAGCCCGCCTGGACCAGCTCGGACACCCCGCCGCAGAGCACGGCCTGCTCGCCGAACAGGTCCGTCTCCGTCTCCTCCTTGAAGGTCGTCTCGATCACGCCCGCGCGCGTGCAGCCGATCCCGCGCGCGTATGCGAGGACGAGGTCGCGCGCCTCGCCGCTCGAGTCGCGGTGCACCGCCGCGAGGCCGGGGACGCCGTGACCCTCAACGAACTGGCGGCGGACGAGATGGCCGGGGCCCTTGGGGGCGACCATGCCCACGTCCACCTCGGGGCCGGGGTCGATCTGCCCGAAGTGGATCGAGAAGCCGTGGGCGAACAGCAGCAGGTTGCCCGGCGCGATGCCGTCCTTGATCTCCGACTCCCAGAGGGCGGCCTGCTTCTCGTCGGGAAGCAGGATCATCACGACGTCGCCGATGCTCGCGGCGTCGGCGAGCGACTCGACGCGCAGCCCGTCGGCCTCCGCCTTCGCCACCGAGTCCGAGCCGGGCCGCAGCCCGACCACGACCTCCACCCCCGAGTCCTTCAGGTTGAGGGCGTGCGCGTGGCCCTGCGAGCCGTAGCCGAGCACCGCCACCGTCTTGCCGTCGAGCTTGCCGAGGTCGGCGTCCTTGTCGTAGATCATCGCCGCGGGACTCTAATGCCATCGGTGCGCAGCCGGCCGAGCCGGCTCTGATGCCGTCGGTGCGCAGCCGGCCGAGCCGGCTGCTTCCGCTACAGCCGCGTGCGCACGAGCTTTCCGGCGGCGTTGCGCGGCAGCGTGTCCACCGGCTCGATGCGCTTCGGCACCTCGTGGGGCGCCAGCCGCTCGCGGCACCAGGAGCGCAGCTCCTCCGCCTCGGCGGGCTCGCGCAGCACGACGTAGGCCGTCACGGACTCGCCCCAGTCCGGGTCGGCCACCCCCGCCACGCCGGCGTCGGCCACCGCGGGATGGGCGCAGAGCACCCCCTCGACCCGCGTCGGGACCACCTTCTCCCCACCCGTGACGATCAGATCCTTGATCCGGCCCTCGAGGTGGAGAAGCCCGTGCTCGTCCAGCCGGCCGCGATCGCCGGTGTGGAGCCAGCCGTCGTCCGACAGCTCGCCGGCGGCGACCATCGCGCCGCGAACGAGCACCTCGCCGTCGGCCCCCAGCCGGAGCTCCACCCCCCGCAGCGCGCGCCCGGGGCTTCCCGCCACGACCTGCGACGCGGTCTCGGTCATTCCGTAGACGGGCGTGACCGGTATCCCGGCCGCCGCAGCCCACTCGAGCAGCGCCGGCGGCACCGGGCCGCCGCCGAGCGCGATCGCCCGCAGCCCGGGCGCGGACCGGAGCCCGGCGTCGCGCAGGCGGGAGAGCATCGTGGGCACGAGCGACGCCAGCGTGACCTCGCCCGCCTCGAGCGTGGCGCGCACGCGCTCCACGTCGAAGCGCTCGTGCACCACGGCCGTCGTGGCGTTGATGACCGAGCGGAGCAGCACCCCGAGCCCGCCGACGTGATGGAGCGGCAGGGGCGTCAGCCAGCGGTCGCCCGGCTCGACGCCGAGCGCGTCGGCGCTCGCGGCCGCGCTGGCGGCGTGGTTCGCGTACGTGAGCTCCACGGCCTTCGGCACCCCGGTCGTGCCCGAGCTGCGGATGACCGTGTGGGCGGCGCCGGGGTCCACCACCGAGACGAGCTCCACGTCCGCCTCGGGACCCGTGACCGGGCTCGTGACGACGAGTCCCTCGAACGCGGACGGCGCGCGCGGGTCGAGCGGCGCGAGCGCCGCGCCGAGCAGCGGCAGCGCGTGAAGCAGCTCGGCGAAGGCGAGCCCGGGCGGGAGCGTGGTCGCCACGACGTGGCCGCGGGCCACGCCCGCGCCCGCCAGCCGGCGCGCGCAGCGCGAGGCGGCGGCGAGGAGTTCCGCGTAGCTGAGGACGCGCCCCTCGGCCACCAGGGCCGGATGGTCGGGGCGGGCGCGCGCCGCGGAGGTCAGCCACTCGTCCAGCGCAACTATCGTACGGCCGCGATGCCGAGCGGGGACTGGACCGAGCAGCAGGCGGCGCGGAGCATCCGCCCCGCGGCGGACTGGCAGCCGGCCGGCGACTTCGAGGACATCCGCTACGAGACGGCGGAGGGGATCGCGAAGATCACGATCGCGCGGCCCGAGGTGCGGAACGCGTTCCGGCCGCAGACCGTGGTGGAGCTGTCGCACGCGCTCGACATGGCCCGCGAGGACATCGACGTGGGCGCGGTCGTGCTGACCGGAGAGGGCCCGCTCGCCTTTTGCTCGGGCGGCGACCAGCGCGTCCGCGGCGACTCGGGGTACGTGGCCGAGGACGAGGCGGGCAGGCGCGGCGTGGGCCGCTTCCACGTGACCGACCTGCACGTCCAGATGCGCCGGCTGCCGAAGCCGATCGTCGCGATGGTGGCGGGCTACGCGATCGGCGGCGGCCACGTCCTGCACGTGCTCTGCGACCTGACCATCGCGGCGGACAACGCCCGTTTCGGGCAGACCGGCCCCAAGGTGGGCAGCTTCGACGGCGGCTTCGGCGCAGCCGTGCTCGCCGAGCAGGTCGGCCAGAAGAAGGCCAAGGAGATCTGGTTTCTCTGCCGCCAGTACGACGCGCGACAGGCCGAGTCGATGGGCCTCGTGAACACGGTCGTCCCGCTCGAGGAGCTCGAGGAGGAGACGGTGCGCTGGTGCCGCGAGATGCTGGCGCTGTCGCCGTTCGCGCTGCGCCTCCTGAAGGCGAGCTTCAACGCCAGCGAGGACGGGCTGGCCGGCATCCAGCAGCTGGCCCACGACGCCAACCTGCTCTTCTATATGAGCGAGGAGGCGCAGGAGGGCCGGGACGCCTACCGCGAGGGGCGCCGCCCGGACTTCGCCAAGTTCCCGCGCAGGCCTTGAGCCCCTTCCGCCTGTGGCTGATGGCCGCCCGGCCGCGCACGCTGCCGGCGGCCGTGGCCCCGGTGCTGGTGGGAACGTCGCTCGCGATCACCGAGGACGTATTCCGGCCGCTCGCCTTCGCGGCCGCGCTCGTGGGCAGCGTCTTCATCCAGATCGGGACCAACCTCTCGAACGACTACTCGGATGCCAGGCGCGGCGCCGACACCGAGGACCGGCTGGGCCCGGTGAGGGTCACGGCCGGGGGCCTGCTGCCGCCGCGGCGGGTGCTCGTGGGCACCTACCTCGCCTTCGGGATCGCCGTGCTGGCGGGCGCGTACCTCGCGGCCGTGGCCGGCTGGGAGCTGCTGGTGGTCGGCGTGCTGTCGATCCTCGCCGGCGTGCTCTACACCGGCGGACCGCGGCCCTACGGGTACGAGGGCCTCGGCGAGGCGTTCGTCTTCCTCTTCTTCGGGATCGTCGCGGTCGCCGGCTCCTACTACGTGCAGACGGAGGAGCTCACCTGGGAGGCGTTCGCGCTGGCGGTGCCGGTCGGGCTGCTGGCCGCGGACATCCTCGTGGTGAACAACGTGCGCGACGTGGACACGGACCGGCGGGCGGGCAAGCGCACGCTGGCTGTGAGGCTCGGCCGCGACCGCGCGCGGGGGCTGTTCGTGGCGATGCTGGCACTCGCGTTCGCGGCGCCGCCGGCCGTCGCGGCCGCCGGGGGCCTGTCCTGGTGGCTCGCGCTGACCGCGCTGACATGGCCGCTGGCGCCGCCGCTGGTGCGCACGGTCCGCACGCGCACCGACGGGCCGGCGCTCAACGGCGCGCTCGCCGCCACGGGCAGGCTGCTCGCCGTGTTCTCGCTCCTTCTCTCCGCCGGCATCCTCCTGTCGTGAAGCGGTCGCTGCTGCGGCTGTCCATCCCGCTGCGCGACCCGTTCGTGACCGCCGGCGGCGTGGTCACCGCGCGCGAGCTGGTCGTCCTCCGGCTCGAGAACGGCGACGGCGTGGCGGGCTACGGTGAGGCGGCGCCCTTCGAGCCCTATGACGGCGTGCCGCTCGAGCGCGCGGTCGCGGCGCTCAGCGGCGGCGCCGGGCTGCGCCCGGCGCAGGCGCGCGCCGCCGAGGAGATCGCACGGCTGGACCTCGAGGCCCGCGAGGAGGGCCGCCCGCTGGCGGAGCCGCGGAAGGACGCGCTCGCGGTCAACCTCACGCTGCCGGCCGGCCCGCCTGAGGAGGTCGCCGCCCGGGCCCGCGAGGGCCTCCGCGACGGCTACGCCTGCTTCAAGGTGAAGGTCGGCCTGCCCGACGACGAGGAGCGCGTGGCCGCGGTGCGCGAGGCGGTGGGGCCGTGGCCGGCGGTGCGCCTCGACGCGAACGCGGCCTGGGACGTCGACGAGGCCGTGCGCGCGATCCGGGCGCTCGAGGCCCACGACCTCGAGCTCGTGGAGCAGCCCTGCGGCGGGCTCGAGGAGCTGGCGGCCGTGCGCGAGCGGGTGTCCACGCCGATCGCCGCCGACGAGTCGGTCGTGACGCCCGAGGACGTGCTCCGTGCCGTCGAGCTGGAGGCGTGCGACGTCGTGAACGTCAAGCTCGCGGGCTGCGGCGGCTTCGGGCCCGCTCGGGAGGCGCTCAGGGAGGCGCGCTCGCGCGGCGTCGAGGCGTTCATGTCGAGCACGCTCGACGGGCCCTGGGGCATCGCCGCCGCGCTTCAGCTCGCAGCGGCGGAGGAGCTCACGCTCGCCTGCGGGCTCGCGACGCTCGAGCTGTTCGACGCCCGCATCGCCACGGCCCTGCCGCGCCCGCGACGCGGCACCCAGTCGGTGCCGCGCGGGCCGGGGCTGGGCGTGGACGTGGACGAGGAAGCGCTCCGCGAGGTGCTCGTGGAGCGGATCGACCTCTAGGCGAGCTCTTCGCCGAAGGCCGCGATCAGGCCGGCCACCTCGTCGGGGCGCTGGAGGTGCGCGGCGTGGCCCGCGTGCTCGACCAGCGCGAAGCGACCCCGCGGAGCCGTGGCGGCCATGCGCTCCGCGGCCGCGGCGTACGCCTCGTCGCGGACCCCGGCGACGGCCAGCAGTGGCGGCACGAGCGTCTCGAGCTCGATCCAGACCGGGTCCAGCGCGCCCTGGCCCGCGGTCCGCAGCAGCAGCGCGAGCTCGCGCGGGCCGTGGCCGAGCCGTCCCTCGCGCTGGGCCTCCACGAGGGCGTCGCCCTGGTCGGCGAACAGCGGCTGGCGCTCCCATACCGCCACGATCTCCTCGATCGGCATCGTCTCCATCCACCCGGCCAGGCGGTCGTCCGCCTCGGCCCTCGCGCTCCGGACCGCCGGCTCCTCGATCCCGGGCGAGGCGCCGATGGTGATGACCCCGCGATAGCGGGGACCGTCGCGGAGGGCGGCCCTCAGAGCCAGTCTCCCGCCCAGCGAGTAGCCGCAGAGCAGCGCCCCCTCCCCCGCCTCCGCTATCTCCGCGAGCCGGCCCTCGAAGTCGTGCGTCCGATGGTCGAGCGGCCGCGCGTCTGGCAGCCGCTCGAGCAGCGGCGCCCATGCGTCGCCGCGCTGCATGAAGCCGGGCACCAGCAGTATCCGCGCCACGCACGGCATGATGCCGACCCGTGCAGCCGATCAACCGGACCTATGCCCCGGTCCAGGCGTTCGTGGACGAGCTCGCCCGCTGCGGCGTCCGCCACGCCGTCACGTCCCCGGGCTCGCGCAACGCGCCGCTCGCCCTCGTCCTCGCGGAGCAGCCCGGCATCGAGGCGGTGTCCGTGATCGACGAGCGCTCGGCGGGCTTCGTGGCCGTCGGGATCGCGCGGGCCACGGGCGCGCCGGTGGCGGTGACGTGCACGTCGGGCACCGCGGCCGCCAACCTCCACCCGGCCGTGGCGGAGGCGCGCGAGGCGTCGGTGCCGCTGCTCGTGCTGACGGCGGACCGCCCGCCCGAGCTGCGCGACGTCGGAGCCGGCCAGTCGATCGACCAGCTCGGGCTCTACGGATCGGCCGCCAAGTGGTTCCACGAGGTCGGCGGCCACGAGCCCGGGCGGGCCACCGCGGTCCACCACCGCGGGCTCGCCTGCCGCGCGGTCGCGACCGCCGCGGGCGGCCGGCCGGGTCCCGTCCACCTGAACTTCCCGCTGCGCGAGCCGCTCGCGCCGCGGCCCGAGGATCTCGACGCAGCCGACTGGGAGGGGCGCCCGGACGGCAGCCCCTGGGTCGCCGTGGAGCGCGAGCCGGGCGCCGGCGGGGCCGCCGCGCTGCGCGAATGGATCGGCGGCGCGGAACGCGGCGTGATCGTGTGCGGCGAGGCGCCCGGGGAGATGGCCGCGCCCGCCGCTGCGCTGGCGGCCGCCCTCGGCTGGCCGCTCCTCGCCGACCCCGCCTCCGGGGTCCGCAGCGGGCCCCACGACCGCTCGCACGTCGTGGCCCACTACGACGTGCTGCTCCGCGTGGAGGCCTTCGCCGCGGGCCACCGCCCCGAGCGGGTCCTGCGCGTGGGCGAGCCGCCGGTCTCGCAGTCGCTGCGCGCATGGCTCGCCGGGACCGACCAGGCGGTGATCGACCCGCGCGTCACCTGGCACGACCCCACGCGCGAGGCGCGGCTGGTCGCGGCCGGCGACCCGGCCACCCTGCTCGCAGAGCTCGCCGGGGAAGGCGGGGGCGGAGACCCCGCCTGGGTCGAGTCGTGGCGCGCCGCCGACGCGGCTGTCCCGCGGGCGCTCGCGGAATCCCCGGCGGGGTTCGAGGGCGCGATCCCCGCAGCGCTCGCGCCGGCGCTCCCCGACGACGCGCTGCTCTGGGTTGCGCACTCGATGCCGGTCCGCGACGTCGAGGCGTTCCTCCCCTCAACCCCGAGGCCGCTGCGCGTGCTCGCCGCTCGCGGCGCCAACGGGATCGACGGCGTCGTGTCGGCCGCCACCGGGGCGGCGCTCGGGGCCGGGCGCCCCGCCCACCTCCTGACGGGCGACGTGGCGCTGCTCCACGACGCCGGCGGCCTCATCAGCGCCCGCCGGGCCGGAGCGGAGCTGACGATCGTCTGCGTGAACAACGGCGGCGGGGGCATCTTCGACTTCCTGCCGGTGGCCGCCGCGGCCGACGCGTCCGCCTACGAGCGCCACGTGGCCACCCCCCATGGCGTGGACCTCGCCGAGCTGGCGGCGCTCGGCGGGCTCGCGCATCGCGTGGCCGCCACGCCGGAGGAGGTCGCGGGCGCCGTGGCCACCCCGGCCCTCGTGGAGGTGCGGACCGACCGCGCCGAGAACGTGCGGCTGCACGCGGCGCTGGTCGAGCGTGTGGCCGAGCTCGTCCCCTAGGGCACGGCGGGCTCGTTGCCCTGCCGGCCGGCGGGCGCGTCCACGTGCGGAGCGCGTCCCTTGCGCAGCCGCGGGTAGCGCTGATCCTGGAACAGGAGCGGCGGCGCCACGAAGCACGGCGGCGCGGCGTTCGCCGCGGTGCCGGACGGGTTGCGGCGCTCGCCGCCGGACGGGTCGCAGTCGAAGGCCTCGATCGCGCCCAGGCCGATGCTGCGCTCCCATGCGTTCGGGGCGACGTACGCGTTCGCGCGCTCGTACGCGGGCCTGCTCGTGCGGCGCTGGAGGGAGCGCGAGTCGATGATCGCCGACTGCGGCAGGTAGTGCTCGGCGAACGTCGAGGAGCGGTAGCCGCCGATCCCGTTGCCGCCGAGCGCGGAGCCTCCCGGGGCCAGGAAGGTCGCGAGCTGCTCCCGCGAGAACGAGAGATAGGCCAGGATCGGGTTCAGCTCCGGCAGGAACACGTGCGCCGCCGCCAGCGTCGGCTGGACGCCGTCGAGGAGCCTGTCGGCCGCCGGCACGCCCGTCTCCGAGGCGGTCACGAGCGGGCCGATCGAGTTGAACAGGTGCTCGAGGTCCGGGGAGAGGTCGGCCACGTCCCGCAGCGTCGGCGCCAGGTCGGTCACCGGCTGGCGCAGGTCGCGCACGAGCGGATCCGTGTTGCGCGCGAAGCGCTCGAGCCGCGCGACCGTCGCCCGCGTCTCGCGCAGGAACGTCGGCAGCACCTGGAACGTGTCCGCCAGCGCCTCGTCGCGGGCTGCGAGCGCCGCGAAGGTGGCCCCGCCGCCGGTGATCAGGTCGCGCAGGCTGTGGCCGTCCGCCGACACGGCGCGCGCCACCCGGCCCGTGTTGCGGACCAGCCGGCGGAGCGCCACGTCCTGCTCGGCGAGCGGCCGCAGCGTCCGGGCGCCGGCGGTGAAGAACGGGGCCGAGTTGCCGAGCGAGTCGTTGAAGTCGGCGGCGTACGTGCCGGAGGTGGCGATGCCCGACTCCCGCAGCCACTCCTGGAAGTAGCGCCGCGTCCGCGGGTCGAACGCGCTGAAGATCTCGTCCAGCTCGACCGTCTGCTTCACGTGGGTGCGGGGGAGCAGCGCGCCCTCGGGCAGGTCGGGCGCGTCGCGGCTGCCCGGCGCGAGCTCCACGTAGGTCTCGCCCAGGAGGCTCTTCTGCCGCAGCACCACGCGGGCGTCGCGCTTCACCGGGGCGAAGCGGTCGTCGACCTCGATCTCCGCGATCGTCCGGCGCCCGCCCGGAGCCAGGTCCTTGTCCTTCACCTTGCCGACGTTCACCCCCGCCATTCGCACGTCGGCCTCGTCGACGAGCAGGGCCGCCTCCGGGAACGCCGCCCTGAAGCGATAGCCCTCGGGGGCGGTGGGCAGCGAGCCGCCGAACGCGATCCAGAGGAAGGTCAGGAGCAGCACGACCGAGAGGGCGAACCCCACGATCGCCGCAAGTCCGCCTATGCCGGGGCCCTGTTTGTTCACGGTGAGGTCGGGAGGTCGTCGAAGTCGCAGCTGCCGAACTGCGTGTCGAGCAGGTTCTGGACGGGGCTTCCCGGCACGATCGTGCCGTCGGAGGCGCCGGTCAGCTGCTGGAGGAGGGTCGGGTTCGTCTGCCCGACGTTCGTCAGGGTGAAATTCAGGAGCACCCCGAGCGAGGCGGCGTCCACCCCGCAGATCGTCACGCGCCGCCACGGGCCCTGCGCATCCGCCGTGTTGAACAGCGAAACGCCGTTCTGCGCCGTCCATGCGAGCCAGTAGAGGAGCCCCTCCTGGCGGGCGCGCTGCTCGGTCACATTCAGCCCGCCGAGCCCCTCGGCGCCGCCGGGGTTGAACGCGCCCATGTTGAGGAAGCGGTTGGCCGACCCGAGCGCGCGCCTGAGGTCGGGCGCGGCCTTTGAGCCCTCCACGGCCGCCGTGCGCAGGTCGGCCGTCCACGGCCGGGCCGCCCGCACGAACGGGCGGATCTGGTCGCGCAGCACCGGGGTGGTCGCAGAGAAGAAGGGCCGCAGCGCCGCGTTCGCCGCGGGCAGGCGGCGAACGGCGGGCAGAAGCGCATCGAGGGTCGGCGGCAGCTCGCGCGCGAAGCCGCCCACCTCGCCCAGCGTCGCCTCCGATCGCCGCAGGGCCCCGGGCAGACGGGCCGTGGCGGTCGCGATGTCGTCGTCCTCGCCGGCGAGCGACCCGAACACCTCGCCCGAGGCGCTCACCAGCCGCTCGAGGTCGCTCGGGTGGCGCCCGAGCTCGGACGTGAGCAGGCCGTAGCTGTGGACCAGCCGCTTCAGCGCCTTTCGCCGCTTGGCCGTCGCCTGCGTGACTCGGGCGAGGTCGCGGTGGAGCGGCTCGAGGCGGCGCAGGGTGGCGTTGAGGTCGTCGCCGCGGTCGCGGAGCCCCTTGCCGGCGCCGGCGATTAGCAGCTTCAGGTAGGGGCGCGTGTCGGCGTCGAGCGCGGCGAGGATCTCGTCCGGGTCCACGTCCGGGGCCGTGGCGGAGACGCCGATCCGGCCGCCCTCGGGCACGACCCGCCCGGTGCCGGGGTCGACCTCGAGGAACATGTCCTTGAGCGCCGTCTTCGGGCGCAGGAGCGCGGTCGCGTCCGCGCGGACCATGTCGCCGTAGCGGTGCTCGATGTCCAGCTCCACGACGGCGCGGCCGTCCTCCAGCCGGACGCCGGCGATCTTCCCGATCTCCACGCCCGCCACCCGGACGGTCTGGCCGCGCCCGGGCTCGACGGCCTGGGCGTCGGACAGCTCGACCTCGATGCGCTTCGGAGCCGCTTCGACGAACGGGAAGCGCACACCCTGCTCGGAGAGGATCCCGACGGCGACCGCCACGCCGATCACGATCACGCCGAGGACCGCCAGGAAGGCCTTGATGTGCGTGCGGATCGCGTGCTTCACGGCGTCACCGCCGAGTAGGCGGCGGCCGGACCGCCGGGGGCCGCCAGGACGGGCGGGTCCTGGGTCTCGCAGGGCACGTCCGGGCGATGGACGGGCGGCGTCCCGGGATCGAGCGGCGCGGCCGGCTCGATCCGCCCGGTCGCGAGGTTCGACGGGATCACGCCCTGGACGTGGAAGACCTGGGAGTTGGCGTCCTGCACGCGGCTCTCGCCCGCGAGGCCGACGAAGCTGCGGAAGATCTGGCGCCGGACCTGCTGATTCGCGTTGTTCGCCTCGATGCTCGGGATCTCGGACTCGGCGAACGGGACGAGCACGCTGGACGTGCACGAGGAGAGCGCCCGGAGCTGCGCGTTCAGCGGCACGAGCCGGTTGTTGAGCCGCACGAGGCCGGGCACCGCGCGGCGCAGGTCGGCCGAGAGCCCGCGCAGCTCCTGCGGGCTCACGAGCGCGCGGGCCTGGGCGATCCACGGGATGGCGACGCCGAGCATCGGCGCCGTGGACTCGACCCCCGGCAGCGCCTCGATGGAGAACCGCCGCAGCGAGGGCAGGGCGGCGTCCACGTCGGCGAGCACCGGATAGCCCACGCGGAGCGTGTCGCGCAGGGCCGGAACCGAGGCCGCGAGCGCGGAGTCCTGGCTCGCGAGCGCGCTCGCCACCGAGTCCAGATCCCGCACGAGGTCCTTCAGCTGCTCCGGCCGCGCGGCCAGCGCGCCGAACGTGCGCGCCTGCCCGCGCAGGAGCCGCCGGAGGTCGCGGTTCGGCTGCGTGCCGAGGAGCGCGTCGTTGGTGATCGCGGTCCGGCGGTAGGCGGGCGCGAAGTACGGGATCGAGCGATTCAGCGCCTGTGCGCCGCCGTTCGCGAGCCCCTTCGAGCCGTACTCCTGGAGGAGCGACTGCAGGTCCGTGCGGGTGTCGGTCGTGAGCGTGGCCACCACGTCCGGCAGCGACACAGAGGTGGCCGTCTGCGTGACCGGCACCGTGCTCCCGTCGTCGAGCGCCTCCGCGCCGGGCGTGCCCGGCCGGACGTCCACGAAGTAGTTGCCCTCGAGAAGGATCCGCGGGCGGATCTTGAGCGTGACGTCGCGATGGATCGGGAGCGCGTCGTCGCGCAGCTCCATCGTGACCGTGGCCGCCCCGTCTCCGCTCGGCTCGAGCTTCGAGACGCGGCCGACCTCCACGCCCGCGATCCGGACCGGTGAGCCGACGCCGATGTTGCGCGCGTCCCGGAAGCCCGCCTTCAGCTCGTACGGGTTCGAGAACGGGTTCACCTTCGTGAACGCGAGCAGCACGAACAGCGCGGTCAGGACGATGACGAGCGCGCCGATCTGGAACTCGGATAGACGGTGCCGGCGCGCGCGCATCAGGGAAGGTCCTCCACCCCGTCGATGCCGAGCTCACGCGCCTTGTACGTGCCGCCGAGGCGTCCGGGCGTGTCGGGGTCCATCACGACGTGCGTGCCGCCGCCCTTGAAGGTGTCGGGGTTCGTCTCGACCGGATAGCGCCCGTCGGTCACCAGGCGGCTGAGGTAGCCCGTCTGGCCCGCCTGGCAGTCCGCCCTGCCCTGCGAGTCCACGGCCGGGCTGTTCGGCTGCTTGTGCAGCGCCTGCACGGCCCCCTCCTTCGGGTCCCCGGGCGTGTCGACCGGCCGGCTCGACTCGGTCGTGCCGAGGTTGTTCGGCTGGTCTCCGAACAGGAGCTTCGCGAGGATCCGCTGCGCCGTCCCGCCCGGAACCGTCTCGGACTGGTGCGTGCCGAGCGGCGTGAAGAAGTAGTTCAGGTAGTTGCAGACCGTCTGGTAGGGCGCCACGAAGCGGACGGCCGGCCCGGCGATCTCGGCGGCGTTGCGCAGGTCGCGGAGCGCCAGGGCGTTGACGGGGTCATCACCGAGGTCCTCGCCGGACCTGAACAGCTCCTCCAGGCGCGCGGCCAGCTCCGGCGTGCGGCGGAAGGCGGGCACTCCCGCCGCGAGCGCCGCGTTCAGCGGCGGGAGCGCGCGCCGCAGCTCCAGGGTCGCCGGCTGGAGGCGGCGCGACACGTCGGCGAAGCGCGCCAGGAACGGCGTCTGGACCTGGAACGAGGCGATCGCCGCGTCGAGCGTGGACGGCGTCTCGGAGATCGTGTCCTGGAGCGCGGCCGGGTCGCGGCCGATCGCGGCGAAGGTGTCGGCCATGTCGGCGAACCAGCCCGCCTGCACGGCGGCGACCGGCGCCGCCTGCCGGAGCGCCTGCCCGAGTGCCGGGAAGAGCCCGCGAAGCTCCGTGCTGCGAGCCGAGAGCGCGCGCATCACCGGCTGGAGCCGGGTGAGGAACGGACGCAGCTCCTCGATCGTGCGGTTGATGGCCGGGCCGCGGCCCGCGAGCCCGTCACCGAAGCCCTGGAGCGCCAGGCGGGCGTCCACGCGCGTCTCCGGCTGGAACGTGGACAGCACGTCCTCGAGGTCCTCCGGGGTCGTCTGCCCGCGGCGCAGCGGGATGGTGTCCCCGGCGATCAGCGTGTCCCGTGAGATGCCCGGCACGAGCTCGACGTACTTCAGGCCGAGCGCCGACCGGGAGCGCACCGTGACGCGCGTGTCCTCGGGCAGCTCCTCAACCCGCTTGTCCAGCTCGAGCTCCACGACGGCGATCGACCGTTCGCGGCCGGCGACCCGCCGGCGGGCACTGCGGATCTCGCCGACGCGGCCGACGCGGAAGCCGCCGGCGCGCACGTCGTTGCCGGCCACGAGCTTGGACGCGTTCGGCAGCTCGGCCTCGAGCTTGTAGGTCGGCACGAAAGGCAGGCCCTCGTTCGCGCTGTACGAGATGAAGACCGCGACCAGGGCCACAAGCACGGTGACCGCGCCCACCAGCACCGGACTCGCGCTGAGTGCTCCGCGCGCGCGTCTCATGGGCCGAGGAGGTAGTCGAGGACGGGCTCGTCGGGACCGACCGCCGGTGCCGCGGCGCTCGCGGCTGCCGCGGTGGGCTCCGGCTCGTTGATGCCCGGCTGGCGCGGGCCGAGCCACTGGCGGCACTGGTCGAATCCCGCCTCCTGGCCCTCGCGGTGGTTGAAGTAGCCGGAGCACGGGCCGACGCTCACGTTCAGCCGCAGCACGTGCCCGAGGTCGTCGAGCGCGTTCGTCGAGAGCGCCTGCCAGAAGAAGTAGTCCCAGACGGCCTCCATTCCCGTGAAGCCGCCCTCACCCGTGATGTGCGTTTTGTCGGGCGCCGGCGGATCGGTGGCGGCCGCGCGCGGGTCCGGCTCGACCGCCCGGCGGCGGTCGTCGGTCGACTCGAGGAACTGGCGGAGCGGCTTCGCCAGCCCTGGGGCGGCCTTGGCGAAGCCGGCCAGCTCCTCCAGGTCGTCGCTCGTCGCGCGAACGGCCCGCCGCCCGACCACCGACGCGTCTCCGAGGCTGGTCGTGGCCGGTAGGCCGGCCTCGGTGAACGGCTGCACGCGCGTCAGGAACGTGTCGAGCCCGGCGGCCGACGCGCGCAGGTTGCGCAGCACAGGCTGCTGCGCGGTCGCCAGCTGCCCCAGCCGGAGCATGTACGGGTCCAGCTCCCCGAGGAAGGCCGGCAGCCGGTCGAACGAGGCTGCGAGGTCGTCCCGGCGGGTGGCCGCGACCGCGGCGGTGGAGCCCGCCTCGCGGACGAAGCGGGCGACGTCCCCCCGTCGCCGCGCCAGCTCGCCGACGACAGTGTCGGCGTCCGTGATGACGCGCTCGATCGTCCGCGTCTGGCGCGCCAGCACGCGCAGCGTCTGGTTGGTCTCGCGGAGGCCGGGGTGAGCCCGCCGCAGGACCTCGCTCAGGTCACCCGGGCGCCCGGCCAGGCCGGCGCCGAGCTCTCCCACGATGATCCGCAGGCGGTCCGCGTACGGGCGCCGGACGATGTTGTTGACGAGGTCGACCGGGATCGTCGAGCTGGTCTGCTCGACCGGCACGCGCCCGCCGTCGGGGATGCGCTCATCCGACGAGCCGGGCTGGCAGTCCACGAAGTACTCGCCGATGAACGACTGCGGGCGTATCTCGCAGCGGGCGTCCCGGCGCAGGTCCGCGAAGCCGGGCTCGGTGACCTCCGCGGTGACGATCGCGAAGCGCCGCGGGCCGTCGCTCACCCTCAGGTCGCCCGTCGTCCCGGCACGGACGCCGGCGACCTTGAAGTCCCCGCCCTCCGACAGGCCGAAGGCGTTGTCGAACACGATCTCGTAGGTGCGGCCGTCCGAGTCGCCGTCCTCGGTCGCGGCGATCGCGAGCACCAGCCCGCAGAGCGTCAGCGCGGCCAGCGCGGCGAGCAGCCAGGGCTTCACGGCCCCACCGACCTGTGCGCATCCGTGCAGCCGAGCCTCGCCTGCTCGGATGCCGAGAGGACGTTCGACCCGTCCGGCGCCGGCTCCTCGTTCGCGCCCGGACAGCGCCTGAACTGGCCGAGCTTCGGGCCGGGGCCGTAGAGGATCTCTGAGAGGTTGACCCAGGCACGCGAGTACTCCCCGAGCGCGTCGTAGGCGCCCGTCGTCGAGAAGTCGTCCATCCAGCCGACGAACTCCGGCGTGTACGGGCGCCCCAGCGCGATCGTCGGCGCCGCGGCGCGGAGGGCGGCGGTCGTCTCCGGGAGCGCGCCGCGCCGGAGCGCCCCGTTCACGCGGACGGCGTCGAGCGCCGAGCGCGCGAGCGGCGGGAAGCTGCGGAAGGCCTCGATCAGGTCGTTCGCGTCACCCGGGGAGCGGATCGTGCGCGAGAGATCGCGAACGGTCGGCTCGGCATCCGCGGCGAACAGCCGCGCCTGCGACAGGAACGGTCCGAGCCGGCGCGCCACCGGCTTCGCGGCGTCCACCAGCGGGTCCACGTCGTCGAGCGCCGACCTCAGGTCCACGAAGGTGGTGTTCGCGCGCCTCAGGAACGGGGGCAGGCGGCCCACCGCGTCGCCGAGCGCCTCCTGCTGGCCACCGAGCGCGGTGAAGGTCGTCCCGAGCCCCTCGACGGCGCCACGGAGCTCGCGGCGGCGCTGCCCCAGCGCCGTCACCAGATCCGACGAGTCCACGAGGAAGCGGCTCAGGAGGCGGTCGTCGCGCGACAGCTCGCCGAACAGGCGGGCGCCCGTCGACAGGGCCGGGTTGAGGTAGTGGATCCCCCTCCGCAGCTCCTCGCCGCGGCCCGCGAGCGACTGGGCGGAGCCCGCGACCACGTCCTGGAGCCCGCGGCGCGTGCGCTCGTCGAAGATCGCGAAGACCTGGTCCAGCTCCACGGCCGCGCGCGTGTCGTCGTGGCCGATGCGGCCTCCGTCGGCGATGTCGTCGCCCGAGTCCGGGCCGAGCTGGAGGTCGATGTAGCGGTTCGCGATGCCCGACAGCGACCCGAGCTTCACCACCGCCTCCGTGCCGCGCCGGAGCGGCACGTAGTCCTCGTCCTCGATCTCGAAGGTCACCTCGGCGAGGCCGGACTGCGAGACGTCGATCTCCTGGACGGTGCCGACCTTCGCGCCGCCCACGCGGACGTCGTTGCCCCTGACCAGCTGGCCCGCGTTGTCGAACTCCGCGGTGACCTTGTAGGAACTGCCGCTGAAGAGGATCAGCGCCAGCACGAGGAGGACGGCGCACAGCAGCGCCACCCCCGCGAGAATCCTCGGCAGCCGAGAACTCTCCTCCTCGGGCTGCGCTATCCCTGCGCTCGCCACATCCGCAGCCTAACGTCAGGCCAGCAGCGGCAACAGTGCCTCGAGCTTGACCTCGGTCTCCGCGAGCTCCTCGGCGGGAACGGAGTCGCGGACGATTCCGCACCCCGCGTAGAGATGCGCGGTCCGGCCGCGCAGCAGTGCGCAGCGGAGCGCCACGCACAGCTCGCCGTCCTCGGCGAGGTCCGTCCAGCCGACCGCGCCGGCGTACCAGCCGCGGTCGAGGCCCTCGAGGGCCGGGATGAGCGGCTCGGCGGCGGCACGCGGCTCGCCGCCGACGGCGGGCGTCGGGTGCAGCAGGCCGGCCAGCTCGAGCGTGTGCAGAGGGCGCGCGAGCTGCGCGCGGATCGCGGTCGCGAGGTGCTGGACGTTCTGGACCTTCACCAGCGCCGGCTCCTCGCCCGCGGCCACCCAGAGGCTCACGGGGCCGAGCGTGCGCTCGATCCGGCGGGCGACGATCTCCTGCTCGCTGCGGTCCTTGTCGCTGCGGAGGAGCTGCTCGCCCAGGTGGTCGTCCACCGCCGGGTCCGCGCTCCGGCGCGTGGTGCCGGCGAGCGCCACGGTCTGGGCACGGGCGCCGTCGCGGCGGACGAGCAGCTCCGGGCTGGCGCCCAGGAAGGTCAGCTCGGGCGTGCCGACGCACCAGCAGTAGCACGCCGGGAACGCCGCTCTCAGCGCGTCCATGACCGGCGCGGGATCGTGCTCCCGGGGGCCGTGGACGCGCACCTCGCGGGCGAGCACCACCTTGTCGAGCTCGCCGGCGGCGATCCGCTCCACAGCCCGGGCCACCGCCTCCTCGTAGTGCGACGGCGGTGCCGCGCCGTAGACCCGCGCGCGCTCGAGCGGGTCGGGGTCGAGCAGCGGCATCCGTGCGGGAAGCAGCTCCGAGAGACGCGTGCGCGCCCGCTCGAGCAGCCCCCCGGGGTCGTCGTCCGGACCGGCCGCCACCGCGACCGTGAGCCGCGCCTCGTCGCCGTGCCGGGCGAGCGCGAGCTCGGGGAGCACGAGCGAGGCCGGCGCGAGCGAGGACCACTCCGGCGACCCGCCCCCGTGGTGCGCGAACGCGAACCCGCCGAGGAATACCGGGCCCGCGGCCGGCGGCCGCGCCGGGTCGCGGCCCGGGTCGTCCGCGAAGGTCCGCGACGCCAGCTCGCGCACGCGCCGGGTGGCCGACGCGAAGCGGTCCGGCCCACGCGCCTCCACCGTCGCGGCGGAGCCCAGCGCGGCGAGCGCGAAGCCGCGGCGGTCGGGCTGCTCGAAGCAGAAGAAGCGATCGGACGCGCGGCGGGCGGCGAGGACGGCGGCGGAGACGTCGAGGCCGGCAGGGACCGGCACCGTCACCGCCGCAACGGCAGGCCCTCCCCCGCGCCTGGCGAGCGCGAGCGCCCGCTCTACCCGCTCGGCGAGCAGCCGCTCCTCGGAGGAGGAGAGGCCGAAGGGAGATTCCTGGCCGGCGACGCCGAGCACGACGCAAAGGATGCCTTACGCGTCAGGCGCCTGACCACGAACGTCTTCACCACCTCCGTCAGCTCGCCGAGGGTGGTGCGGAAGCGGAGGCGGGCCCTGAGCGTCACGCGGGTCAGGCCCTTGAAGAGCGCCCTCGTGCCCTTCGTCGGGCTGGCGAGCAGCTCGCCTGTGCCCGCCTCCGGGTACGGCGCCAGGCCCTGGGCCACGACGATCGTCCTGCCCTTGCGGCGGCCCGACACCTGGAGGCCCGCCTTGCCGGCCAGCTCCACCGCGAGCGCCCGGACCCGAACGCCCTTCCGCGCGACGCCCTCGATGCCGCGGCCCCGCCACGCGGCGATCGCCGCCGTGAGCCGTTCGAGAAGCGGCTGCCTCGGCTGGATCGGGTTGTAGCCGGTGCCCCTGACCGAGAAGCGCGCCTGCACGAGCCCGGCGAAGGTGACGGTCGACTGCTGCGCGCCCTCGCGGCCGGGCCTGAACCGGACGGTCACGCGGCAGCTCTGCCCCGGGTCGAGCAGCTCGCAGCCGGTCTGCCGGGCCGAGAACCCTCCCTTCGGCGAGACCTGCAGGGCCCCGGGCGCGAACGCGATGTTGCCCGTGTTTCGGAGCTGCACGTCCTTCGACACGCTCGCCCCGCGCTTCACGCGCCCGAAGTTGAGCGCGGCGGGGCTCAGGCCGGCCTCCGGGTTCGGGGCCTCCCCGGAGCCGCTGCCGATCAGGGTCACGCCCACCTCCGGGTCCCGCCCGTCGTTGAGGAAGTAGAGCGCGGCGGTGTGCGTGCCGAGGTGCCTCGGCGTGAAGCGGACCCACACGTTGCAGCCCTGCGCCGGGTCGAGCAGCGCCGTGGCACAGCTCGTCCTCAGCTTGAACGCATCCTTGTCGGCTCCCCCCAGCTCGACGGACGAAAGCTGGAGCGGGTACTCGCCATTGTTCGCGGCGCTGAAGAAGTGCTCTCCGCTGCTCGCGCCGAGCGGAATCGAGCCGAAGGCCGTCGGGCGGAAGACGAGCGCGAGCACCGGGATGTCCACCGCCTGCGCCGAGAGGGTCGCCCGGTGAGGCGAGTTCGGAGCATCGCTGCTCATCGACAGCCTCCCGGTCACGGTCTCCGCGACGCTCGGATCGAAGGTCACGGCCACGGTGCACGAGTCGCCCGGCTGGAGGGTGACCGCCGTGCACCCGTCGCCCGACGTGGTGAAGCCGTTCCCGTCCAGGTTCCCTCCGGTGATCGTGTAGGCGCGGAGATCGGGGTTGTGGATCGTGACCGTGCGCGTGACCGGCCGGCCGATCCGCGTGAGCCCGAAGTTCGCGGGCGTGGCCGTGAGCGTCTGGCCCGGCAGGCGGCGCGCCGCGGTGAAGCTCTCGGCGATCACGTCTCCCGCGCCGTCGTCGTCGAAATCGCCGGCCGCGAGCCGGGTCAGGTCATCCGCGAGGCCCGTCGCGAACGAGCGGACAACCGTGGCCTGGCGGTCGGAGCGGCCCAGGACGAGCGACACGACCTCGGCTTCGCCCTGCGGCCTGCCGACGACGAGGTCGTCGATCGCGTCGCCGTCGAGCCGGGTGGCGATCACGTCCCGGATCGGACCGGCGGTCACGGTCTGACCGGCGCCTAAGGCGCCGGCACCGTCCCCGTAGAGGACCTGCAGGCTGGCGGCCCGCACGACCAGGTCGCGCTTGCCGTCGCCGTCCAGGTCCGCAACCACGACCTTCCGGGGCTCCGCGGCGGTGGGGAAGGCGACGGGCGCGTCGAAGATCTCGAGCCCGCCGGGGCCCGTCGTCAGCGGCCCCGACTTCGCCCGGAGCACCTGGACGGCGCCCGCCGTCAGGTCGGTGGCGATCAGATCGTCGCGGTCGTTCCCGTCCAGGTCAGCCGCGGCGAGCTGGCCCGCCCCGTGTCCCTCCGTGAAGTCGATCCCGGCGGCGAACGCCCCCGCGCCGTCCCCCCGGAAGACCCTCACGCCCGTCGCCGTGAGGGCCGCGAGGTCCTGGTGGCCGTCCCCGTCGAAGTCGCCGGCGGTGAGATCGCCTCCGGTCGCGCTGCCCGTGACCGTGAAGCGGGGCTCGAAGCCCCCGGTCGAGTCGCTGAGGAAGACCGACAGCCCGGTCGGGAAGCCGGCGGCCGCGAGGTCGGGCCGCAGGTCCTCGTCGAAGTCGGCGCTCTCCACGTCCAGCGGGAGCGCCGCACCCGTGGGCATGCTCACCGCCTGGAAGCCGCCGGCCCCGTCGCCGTATCGGATCGTCGCCGCGGCGGTGGCCACGTCGAGGTTGCCGTCGCCGTCGAAGTCGCGCGTCACCGACGCCGACCCGAGGCCGCCCGCCGCGATGACCCGAGGGGACTCGAAGCTGGTCGCGGCGACGGCGGGCTCAGCCGCCCAGGCCAGCGCTGCGAGGGTGATCGCGCAGGCCGGGCGCAGCCGGCCGCTCAATGGTGGAGGGTTCCTGAGCGCACGGGCTGCCGACCGTAACACCCCTGCAAAGGGCGCACAACCGGCAACAGGGTGCGCTGCGTCTAGGTTGCGCCGCGCCCGCGCGCCACGGCGATCTCGCCGGTGCGCACCATCTCGATCAGGCCGAACGGGCGGACCATGTCCTCGAAGGACTCGATCTTGTCGTCGGTGCCCGTGACCTCGACGGTCACGGAGCGCTTCGAGACGTCCACGACGCTGCCGCGGAAGATCTCGGTGAACTGCATGACCTGCGCCCGGGCGTCGCCGTCATGGCACGAGATCTTGAAGAGCGCGAGCTCGCGCGCCACGGTGTCGCGGGGCTCGAGGTCCCGGATCTTGATCACGTTGACGAGCTTGTGGAGCTGCTTCGTCACCTGGTCGATCGGGTGCGCCGCCCCGTCGAGCGTGAGCGTCACGCGCGACAGGGTCGTGTCCGCGGTCGGGCCGACCGCCAGCGAGTCGATGTTGAAGCCGCGGCGCGCGAACAGGCCCGCGATGCGGGCCAGGACGCCGGGCCGGTTCTCGACGAGGATCGACAGGACGTGCTTGCGGCCGGTGCGGCCGCTGCCCGCGACCTGCAGGTCCTCGAGGTTCAGGATCTCCTTGGTTCCAGGCTCACCCATGGCTCAGCCCACCATGTCCCGGGCGGCCTGTCCCGCCGGGATCATCGGGTAGCAGTTCTCCTCCTTGGTCACGCGGACGTCCACGAGGACCGGGCCCTCCTCCGCGAGCGCCTCCTTGAAGACCCCGACCAGCTCGCCCTTGTCGTCCACGCGCATCCCGCGCGCTCCGAACGCCTCGGCGAGCTTCACCCAGTCGGGGCTCGGCCCCATCTCGACGGACGAATAGCGCTTGTCCCAGAACAGCTCCTGCCACTGCCGGACCATGCCGTAGTAGCCGTTGTTCATCAGGAACACCTTCACCGGGATCTGCTCGGTGACGCAGGTGGCGAGCTCCTGCACGGTCATGATCAGCGAGCCGTCGCCGGCCAGGCAGACCACGTCGTCGTCAGGTCTCGCGACCTTCGCGCCCATGGCGGACGGGAGGCCGAAGCCCATGGTCCCGGCGCCGCCCGAGTTGATCCACTGGCGCGGCTTCGTGAAGCCGTAGTACTGGGCGGCCCACATCTGGTGCTGGCCCACGTCCGAGGTGATCACGGCGTCGCCGTTCGTCGCCTCGTACATCGCCTGGACCATGTACTGGGGCTTGATCTCGGCGTCGGCGCTGTCCTCGTAGGCCAGTGGGAACTTCTCCTGCCAGCCCTTGATGCGCTGCCACCAGCCGTCGAGCCGGCCGGGGTCGGCCCCGAGCGCCCTGTACTCGGCGGTGAGCTTCGGGAGGATGTGCTTCGCGTCGCCGACGATCGGGATGTGCGCCGGCACGTTCTTCGAGATCTCGGCGGGGTCGACGTCGATGTGGATGAACTTCGCCCGCGGCGCGAACTCGGACAGCTTGCCGGTGATGCGGTCGTCGAAGCGCGCCCCGATCGCGACGATCAGGTCGGCCTCGTCCATCGCGTAGTTCGCCGCCCTGGTGCCGTGCATGCCCAGCATCCCGAGCCACGTCTCCTGGTCCGCCGCGAACGACCCGAGCCCCATGAGCGTGCAGGTCACCGGCAGCCGGTCCGACAGGCAGAGCTCCGTGAACTCCTTGGCGGCGCCGGCGTTGACGATCCCGCCCCCGCCGTAGATCACCGGCCGGATCGAGTTCGCGAGCGCCTTGGCCGCGAGCCGGATCTGCTTCGTGTTGCCCTCGGTGGTGGGCTGGTAGCCGGGCAGGTGCACCTTGTCGACCGGCTCGTACGGGATGTCCGCCCGCGAGAGGTCCTGCGGCACGTCCACGAGCACCGCCCCCGGGCGCCCGCTGCGCGCGATGTGGAACGCCTCGTGCATCGCCTGCGGGATGTCGCGCGGGTCCTGGATCATCACCGAGTGCTTGACGATCGGCATCGTGATGCCGCTGATGTCGGCCTCCTGGAAGCCGTCGGTGCCGATCAGCTCGGTCCGGACCTGTCCGGTGATGAAGACCGTGGGGACGCTGTCCATCTGCGCGTCCGCGATCGCGGTCACGAGGTTGGTCGCGCCGGGGCCGGAGGTGGCGAGCGCCACCCCCACTCGTCCCGAGGCCTTCGCGTAGCCCTCGGCGGCGTGTCCCGCGCCCTGCTCGTGACGACAGTGCACGTGCCGGATGCCGGCGTCGTAGAGCGCGTCGTAGGTCGGGAGGTTCGCCCCTCCCGGGATACCGAAGACGTGCTCGACGCCCTCGGCCTTGAGGCATTCCATGATGGCGTCGACAGCTCGCACTGGCAGCGCTCCTTTCTGGGGGCGGTTGTCCTCCGTCGCCCTGGTGTGGGACGACGGCGGGGCGAACGAGTGTAGCTAGGACGCGACCGCGTCGGAAGGGGGCGCCTGTGGGAAGTCGAGGTCGCGCCCGCAGCGCATGCAGACCTGGTCGCTGATCGGCAGGACCTTTCCGCACTCGGGGCAGCGGCGCCGGGGCTCGTCCTTGTCCCAGCGCATGAACAGCGCCGCGAGCGTGCCGATCAGCGGCAGCACCAGCCCCACGAGCAGCCAGATCCAGAACGACCCGCCCTTGATCTTCGCGATCACGCCGGCCGAGAGGCCGCAGAAGAACGCGATGACTGCGTATTCCACCCGGCGCGGCTCAGAGCACGCGGATGGCCCAGACGATCGCGACCAGCGCCAGCACGGCGATCACGACCCAGGCGACCGCGGCCACCACGCCGAGGACGATCTTGAAGAGGACCCAGGCCGCCAGCAGCAGCACGCCTAGCGCGAGTGCCTTCTTGCCAAGGTCAGCGACAGCCTGTCCCATGCCTCGAAGTGTGGCAGAGGGCGGTGACCGTCAGAGCAGCCGCGCCGGCCTGGTGGGCAGATATCGGTCGAGCCCCGGCAGCGGGACCGACGACATCACCCAGCTCGGCCAGTGCAGCCGGAACCCGAGCCGGCGCAGCCGGTCGAGCAGCCACCAGGAGTGCGTCGTGCAGTAGATGTCGAGCAGATCCGGCTGGTGCGACTTCGCCACGCGGTCGAGGGCACCCAGCACCACCGGGTTGAGGTCCTCCGGCGTTGCGCCCACGGCCGGGCCGATGTCCCCGTCGGGGCTCATCCAGCAGAGGCCGCGCGCGTCGCCGTTGCCGTTGAGGACCGCGAGGCAGCCGCGCGTGCGCGCGAAGAACTCGTGGAGCGCGGGGCGCTCGTGCCCGATGGCGGCCGGCTCGAGGCGCTTCCACTCCTCGACCGCACGTGTCGGCGTGAGCACGTGGACGTCGGGCTCCGTCGCGTCGGTCGCCTCGAGCGAGCGCCGCTCGAGGTACTCCTCCGCGCGGTGGCGCAGGTTCCAGTGGCCCGCCACCGGCATGACGCCGAAGCGCGTGTAGAGGGTGAGGTCGGCCGGCGTGCCGAGCGTCACCACCACGCGCCCCTGCTCGCGCGTGGGCCGCTCCGGCCAGCAGCGCTCGAGCAGGCCCTTTCCGATCCCTGCGCCGGCGTGGTCCGGGGACACGGCGATCTCCGTGAGCTCGTCCATCCCCTCGAAGCGGGCGACACGGGCGTAGCCGGCCAGCTCGCCGTCCACCTCACAGACCCAGAAGCCCGTTCCCGGCTGCGCGGCGATGAACTCGAGCAGCGGACGCTGCCGCGGCCACTCGCGGTCGACGAACGACTGGTCGGCCGCCGCGCTGACCACGCCGCTTCGCCCCATGGCGTCGCGCAACGACCGCGCCGCGAGGTCGTACGTGCCCCTGATGTCGGCGGCGCGTCCCTCCCTGAACGCGCGGTCGGGCATCACCTCTGCTGCTCCACCTCGGACTGCTCCGGCTCGAGGCTGCCCAGGGGCGGCGGATGGCCAAGCGAGCCAAGCTCCGCTCCGGCCCGGCCGAAGAAGAGGGCGACCGTCCAGTCGGTCACGAGGCGGAGGCGCCGGGCCACGCCCGGCATGAGCGCCAGGTGGTAGGTGCGCGCCGCGAACCACGCCGGGAAGCCGCGCAGGCGGACCCCGACCATCGTGGCCACGGCCTTGTGGCGGCCCATGTCCACGAACACCCCGAGCGTCCGGTAGCGGAACTTCCGCGGCTTCCCGCCGGCCATGGCCGCCGCCACGCTGTCCGCGACGACCTTGCCCTGACGGAGCGCATGCTGCGCGGTCGGCGGGCTCGGCGACTTCCCCCGCCTGGCGGGGTCCGGGACCGCGGCCGCGTCGCCGATCGCCCAGACGTTCTCCCGGCCCGAGACACGCATGGTCGCGTCCACGACGATGCGCCGGTCCGGGCCGAGCGGCAGGCCCAGCGTCGCGACCGCCGGCGACGGACGCACGCCGGCCGTCCACGCGACCGTGCGGGTCGGGATCCGCTCGCCCGTGCTGAGCGATGCGGACATGTCCTCGACCGCGTTCAGCATCGTCCCGGTGCGGATCTCGATGCCGCGCCGGCGCAGCTCGCGCGTGGCGAAGGCGGCCAGGCTCGCCGGGATCTCGGGCATGATCTGGTCCTGGGCCTCGACGAGGATGAACCGCGCGCCCTCCATGCGGCAGCGCGGGTAGCGGTCGATCACGTCTGACACGTAGTCCTGGAGCTCTGCCACGCCCTCCACACCGGCGTACCCCGCGCCGACGAATACGAAGCTCAGGTACGCGCGCCGGGTCTCCGGGTCGGGATGCGCCTCGGCGACCTCGAGGTTCCAGAGCGCGCGGTTCCGGAGCGCGATCGCGTCGGCGAGGCTCTGGAAGCCCACGCCGTGCTCGGCCAGGCCGGGGATCGGGAGCACGCGCGGCACCGAGCCGAGCGCGACGATCAGCTGGTCGTAGCGGAGCGTCTCGTCGCGGCCGTCCACCGTCTGGATCGAGATCTCGCTGAGCGCCGGGTCGGCGCCGGTGACGCGCGCGAGCCGCAGCTCCGTCCATTCGAGCTCCTCGCGCAGCGGGACGACCACGTGCCTGGGCTCGAGCGCGCCGGACGCCGCTCCGGGGAGGAGCGGCGTGTACAGCATGTAGTTCTGGGTCGAGACGAGGACGATCCGGGCGCTGTGGCGCGGGAGCCGGCGTTCCAGGCGGCGCGCGGCGTAGAGCCCGCCGAACCCGCCGCCCGCGATGACGACGTCGTAGGCCACGCCCGGCGAGGCTAGCGCGTGTCCGAGCGAGCGGCGTCGAGCGCCGGGCGGGCGCGTTCGGGCAGCCGCCGGCGCACCCGCCATGGCGCCCCCGCGAACGCGTGGTTCGCGACCGTCGCGAAGCCCACCTCGTCCACGCGCAGCGCCAGGAGCAGGTGCGCGATCCGGTCCGACGGCGGCAGCCCCGGGTCCGGCACGCGCACGCAGAAGCCGTGCACGCGCCGCCCGCCGTCCGTCACGAGCAGGGCGCCCGCCTCGCCGACGAGCCAGGTCCCGAGCGCACCACGCTCGAGCGCGAGGCCCGTGCGCGCCTGGAGGGCTCGCGGCCCGTTGTCGAGCAGGTCGCCGAGCAGACCCTGCGCCACGGCCTCGGCGCGCGCGTTGCGCGGCCCCTTCGGCCGCAGGACGGCGGCGCCGCGGTCGGCGTAGAGGCGCGGGATCATCCACGCGTGCGCGAACGCGAGCAGCGAGACCGGCAGGGCGAGCGGCTCCAGCATGAAGATCACCACGCCGGCCGCGACGAACGGGACGGTGTAGAGCGCCGTCCAGGCCTGCCAGACGCGCCCGCGGCGGCGCAGCCAGGGCCCGTCGGTGGGCGGGCGCCAGGGGACCGACGCCAGCTCGGGAAGCGCCCGAGCGCCCTCCATCAGCCTCCGGCGATCGGACGGCGCATGATCACGAGGTCGGCCTCGCGCGGCAGCTCGCGCACGTACTCGGCCGTGCCCGGCCCGTCCGGCACCGTCCCGATGTAGCCGAGCTCGAGCTGGCCGCGGAACTCCGCGACGGCGGCCTCGAACGAGGCGTCGTCGACCGGGGTCCACTCCGCGAGCGTGCTGTGGCCGCTCGAGTCCATCCGGATCAGTCGCGACATCTCATCTCCTCGTTAGCCGATGTACGGCGCAGGCTAGCTGCCGATCCGCTCCCGGATCATCCGCTGCACCTCGCCGCCGTCGGCCCGGCCCTTGGCCTCGCGCATGACGGCGCCGACCACGGCGCCGATCGCCTTGTCGTTGCCCGCCCGGATCTTCTCCACGGCGTCCGCGTTGCCGGCGATCGCTCGGTCCACGATCTCGGCGAGCTCGTCAGAGCCGGCCGCGCCGAGGCCGCGCGATGCGACGATCTCGCGAGGGTCGCCGCCCTCGTCCACGAGCACGCCGAGCACGTCCTTCGCGGCGGAGCGCGGCACGTCTCCCGCCTCGACCATGCCCACGAGCGCCGCCAGCGCCGCCGGCTCGAGCCGCGTGTCGCCTGGATCGGAGTCGCCGATCCGGGCCGCCACCTCGTTCGTGACCCAGTTGGCCAGCGCACGGGCATCGGCCCCGTCCGCCGCGAGCGCGGCCTCGAGCAGGTCGCCGAGCTCCGCGCGGAAGGCGAGCATCCGGGCCGCCGCAGCGGGCACGCCGAGGTCCCGCTCGAAGCGTTCCGCGCGCTCCGCCGGCAGCTCCGGGAGCGCGGACCGCGCGCGCTCGAGCATCTCCGGGGTGGGCGCGATCGGGACCAGGTCGGGCTCGGGGAAGTAGCGGTAGTCGTGTGCCTCCTCCTTCGAGCGGAGCGAGGTGAGGCTCCCGCTGCGCGGGTCGAAGTGGAGCGTCTCCTGCTCGATCTGCCCGTCCGCGTGGAGGATCGCCTCCTGGCGCTCGATCTCCGCCGTGATCCCGCGCTCGAGGAAGCGGAACGAGTTCATGTTCTTGAGCTCTGTCTTCGTTCCGAGCGTGGCCTCGCCCGCCGGCCGGATCGACACGTTCGCGTCCATCCGGAGCGACCCCTCCTCCATGTTCACGTCCGACACGCCCATGCGTCGCAGCGTGGCCTGGAGCAGCCGCCCGAACTCGGCGGCCTGGGCGGCCGAGCGCAGGTCGGGCTCGGTGACGATCTCCACGAGCGGCGTGCCGGCGCGGTTGAAGTCGACGACGCTGCGCTCGGCGCCGTGGATGCGGCCCGAGCTGCCGGCGTGGACCAGCTTCGCGGCGTCCTCCTCCATGTGGACGCGGTGGATCCGCACGTCGCCCAGCCGGCCGCGCACCGCCAGCGGATGGTCGTACTGGCTGATCTGGTAGCCCTTGGGGCTGTCGGGATAGAAGTAGTTCTTGCGGTGGAAGATCGACCGCTCGGGGACCTCGCATCCGAACGCCATCCCGATCATCAGCGCGAGGTGGACGGCCTCGGCGTTCGTGACCGGGAGCGTGCCCGGGTGCGCGAGGCAGACTGGGCAGGTCAGGGTGTTCGGCTCGGCGCCGAAGCGGTTCTCGCAGCTGCAGAACATCTTCGTCCGCGTGCGGAGCTGCACGTGGATCTCGATGCCGATGACGGGCTCGTAGGCGCGCACCTCGGTCACGTGCGCGGCACCCCCTCGAATCCGATCGCCCGCTCGAGCGCGTGCGCGGCGTCCAGGATGCGCGACTCGGCGAAGGCCGGGCCCACGACCTGGAGCCCGACCGGCAGGCCCTCCGAGAGCCCGCAGGGGATCGACACGGCCGGGATCCCGGCCAGCGACATGGGCGTCGTGTAGTAGTCGGACAGGTACATCGCCAGCGGGTCCGAGGTGCGCTCGCCGAGCTTGAAGGCAACCGTCGGGGACGTGGGCGTCACGACCAGGTCGACGTTCTCGAACGCGGCGCGGAAGTCCTCGACGATGCGCGTACGCACCTTCTGGGCAGTGCCGTAGTAGGCCTCGTAGTAGCCCGACGACAGCGCGTAGGTCCCGATCATGATCCGCCGGCGGACCTCCTCGCCGAAGTGGTCGTGCCGGGTCAGCTCGTACATGTCGAGCAGCTCGTCGGCCTCGGTGCGCTTGCCGTAGCGGACGCCGTCGTAGCGGGCGAGGTTGGCGCTGGCCTCCGCCGGGGCGATCACGTAGTAGGCCGAGATGGCGTGGCCGGCGTGCGGGAGGGCGATCTCCTCGGTGCTCGCGCCGAGCTCCTCGGCGAGCCCGAGGGCCCGGCGAACCTGCTCGGCCACCCCGGGCTCGAGGCCCTCCTCGCCGAGGCCCCAGACGCCCAGGCGGACGCCGTCCAGCCGCTCGGCCGACGGCAGGGCGATGCCCTCCGGGTGGTCGAGCGAGGTCGAGTCGCACGGGTCGCGGCCCACGAGCACGCTCGCGAGCAGCGCCACGTCCTCGACGGTCCGGCCGAACGGCCCGCACTGGTCGAGCGACGAGGCGAAGGCGATCATCCCGTTGCGCGAGACCGCCCCGTAGGTGGGCTTCAGCCCCACGATCCCGCACAGCGACGCCGGCTGGCGGATCGACCCGCCGGTGTCCGTGCCGATCGACCAGGGTGCGGTGCCGGCGGCCACCGCCGCCGCCGAGCCGCCGGAGGAGCCGCCCGGCACCCGCTCCGGGTCCCATGGGTTCCGGACCGGCCCGAAGCCAGAGTTCTCCGTCGACGAGCCCATCGCGAACTCGTCCTGGTTGGTCTTGCCGAGCACCGGGGCGCCGGCCTCGCGCAGGCGGCTGACCGCGGTGGCCGTGTACGGCGGCCGGTAGCCCTCCAGGATCCGCGAGCCCGCCGCGCTCGGAACACCCTCCACGCAGAAGAGGTCCTTGACGGCCACGGGGACCCCGCCGAGCGGACCCGACTCGGGCTCGTCCCCCGGCGCGTCGGCCACCCAGAGATAGGAGCCGGTCTCGTCGCCCTCGGCGCGCCCGCGCCAGAACTCGAACAGCTCCGACGCCGACAGATCGCCGGCGCGCACCCGCCTGGCCGCCTCGGCGGCGCTCAGCTCGAGCAGCTCGCGGCTCACGAGCGCCCCGGGCTGGGGACGCCGAACCCGCCGTCCTGCGGGTCGGGGGCCGGCTCGAGCGCCTTCTCGCGCGGCAGGCTCGGGCGGGGCTCGTCGGGACGCAGGACGTTCTCGACCTGCACGACGTGGGACGTGGGCTCGACGCCCTCGAGGTCGAGCTCCTCCATCGTCTCGATGTGGCCGAGGATCTTGGGCAGCTCCTCGACCATTGCGTCGACCTCCGCATCGGTCAGCCGGAGCCGGGCGAGGCGCGCCACGTGGAGGACCTGGTCGCGATCGATCACGGCCGCGATTCTAGGGTCGGCCGCGCCGACCCACGCGAAGTGTCCTGTCCTGTGGTTGCCCTGCAACCAGAAGTCAGGACGCTTGCTGCACGTGGCACACAGCTCAGCTACGAGAACGACGGCAGTGAGTGAGTCGGTCCGGAGCGGCGCCGTCACGCGCCTGTGCGCATTCATTGCCAAGCGTCCTGCCGCGTGGTTGCCCTGCAACCAGAAGGCAGGACGGTTCCGGGTCAGCCCCCGAAGGCGGCGCGCTGGATCACGCGCCGCTCGTGCGTGCCGACGCCGATGGTCCGCTCGCCCTCCTTGACCTCGACGTCGAAGCGCAGCTTGCGGTCGTCCACGACCTCGCGCAGGCGCGCCGTCACGGTGCAGGTGCTTCCCTCGCCGGCGGCGGCCACGTGCTTCACGCAGACCTCGAACCCGACGGTCCCCCCGCCCTCGCCCAGGTGCTCGAAGGCGAGCACCGCGGCGCAGCGCTCCATCATCGCGATCATGCCGGGCGTGGACAGGACGCTCACCGGCAGCGTCCCTCCCACGTCGGTGAGCAGCCGGTCCTCGACGACGAACTCGTCGGTGCGCTCCAGCCCGGACTCGAGCGTCACGACGTCGTCCCGGGCGGCGGCGCCCGCAGCGGCTCGGGGTCGGGCGGCTTCGGCACCGGGCGGCCGGTGGCGTCGTTGTACCTGCCCGGGGCCGCCAGGCGCTCGTCGCGCATGGCGAGGCAGCCGGACACGACGACGCCGGCGGCGGCGGCCAGCGCGACCCAGAGGCCGGCCTCGCGCCCGGACGCCTCACCGGGCACGTCGAGCACGCGGAACAGCATCAGCAGGAGCGCGACGAGGCCGAAGAGCGTCACGAGCGCGTCCAGCGCGATCGGCACGGCGGCGACTCGGAAGAAGGCCGTGGCGAGCGTCACCGAGATCGCGCAGGCCGCGACGAGCGCGAGGATCACGTCCACCACGCCGAGCGCCTCCCAGCCTGTCAGGTCGGGGCCGTACCACGGCAGGAAGAGCGCCACGAGCAGGGCGACCCCCGATGCGGCCAGGAGCACCTCGCCGAGGCGGAGCCGGCGCGGGTCCACCTAGCCGCCTCCCGCCATGTTGGCCTGGGCCGCGGCGACGGTGTTGACGAGGAGCATCGCGCGCGTCATCGGCCCCACCCCTCCCGGAACCGGAGTGATCGCGCGCGCCTTGGCGCGAACGCCCTCGAAGTCCACGTCGCCGACGAGGCCGGCGTCGGTGCGGTTGGTGCCCACGTCGATCACCACCGCGCCCTCCGAAACCATGTCCGCCGTCACGAGCCCCGGGCGGCCGGCGGCGGCGACCACGACGTCGGCCTCCCGGCAGATCGCGCCGAGGTCGCGCGTGTGCGAGTGGCAGTGCGTGACCGTCGCGTTGGCCGCCAGCAGGAGCTGGACCAGCGGCTTGCCGACCAGGATCGAGCGGCCGATGACGACCGCCCGGGAGCCATCCAGCTCGACGTCGGCGGCGTCGAGCAGCTCCATCACGCCCGCCGGCGTGCAGGGCACCATGGCGCCGATCTGATCCTGCGCGAGCAGGCCCGCGTTCATCGGCGTCAGCCCGTCCACGTCCTTGCCGGGCTCGATCAGCGGCACGAGCGCCGCCTGGTCGAGATGCGTGGGCAGCGGAAGCTGGAGCAGGATGCCGTCCACGCGGTCGTCGGCGTTCAGCCTGCCGATCAGCTCGCCTAGGTCCTGCTCGGAGACGTCGCCGCCCGGCTCGTGATGGAACGACTCGATCCCCACCTCGGCGCTGTCGTTGCGCTTCATCCGCACGTAGACCTCGGATGCCGGGTCGTCGCCGACCAGGATCGTGGCGAGGCCCGGACGGCGGCCGTGGGCGGACGTGAGCTGCTCCACCTTCGCCGCGACGCGCTCGCGCAGGCGCGCGGCAACCGCATTGCCGTCGATGACCTGCGCCTCAGCCACGCTTCTTGAGCGGCGCGTAGTCCGCCATAAGCTTGCGCTCCGAGCCGTCCGAGGCGAAGCGCACGACCACGAGGCCGCCCGGCTCCATCCCGGTCACGACGCCTTCGCCGAAGTTCGCGTGCACCACGTCGTCCCCGAGCGAGAAGCTCGCACCGGCACCAGCGGGCGCCGGGGCGGCTGCGCCGCCCTGCCAGGTCGACGCCGCGGCGGGGCCGGTCGGCGCCTCCTCGTCGCGGTCGGTCAGCTCGATCGGGACCTCGTCCACGAAACGGCTGCGCATGTTCCACTCGCGCGCGCCGAACATGCTGCGCGAGCGGGCGTGCGTGAGGTAGAGCTCGCGCCGCGCCCGCGTGACGCCGACGTAGCAGAGCCGCCGCTCCTCCTCGAGGTCGCCGGCCTCGATCGCGCGCGAATGCGGGAAGACGCCGTCCTCGAGCCCGATCATGAAGACCGTGTCGTACTCGAGCCCCTTCGCGTTGTGCATGGTCATGAGCGTCACGATTCCCTCGTCCCCGCGCAGCTGGTCCTGCTCCGAGAACAGCGCGATCTGCTGGAGGAACTGCTCGACGGACGGCTCCTCGCCGTCCTCCGAGACCTCGGCGCTCGCATCGTACTCCCGCCCCACGGCCACGAGCTCCTCGAGGTTCTCGAGCCTGCCCTCGGCCTCGATCGTGCGCTCGGCCTGGAGCGCCTCCACGTAGCCGGTCTCCTCGAGCAGCTCCTGGAGCAGGTCGCCCACCCCCGCCCCGCTCTCGGCGCGCTCGCGGAGGCGCTCCATGACGGACATGAAGCGGCCCACCGCCTTGATCGCCGCGGCCGCCAGGCCGGGCACCTGCTCCGGCGCGGCCGCCACGTCCCAGACCGGCTCGCCGATCGTGTTGGCGTATCCGAGGATGCGCGCCTGCGAGGTCTGGCCGATCCCGCGCCGTGGCGAGTTGACGATCCGCCCGAACGCCACCGTGTCGGACGGGTTGACGAGCAGCGTCATGTAGGCCAGCGCGTCCTTGATCTCGGCGCGCTCGTAGAACCGGGTCCCGCCGATGATCTGGTAGCCCACGCCGTACCGGACCAGCATGTCCTCGAGCATCCGCGACTGCGCGTTCGTCCGGTAGAAGACCGCCACGTCGTCGCGCGAGCCGCCCTCGTCGACGATCCGCTCGATCTCCGACACCACGTAGCGCGCCTCGGCGTTCTCGTCCTCCAGCTCGCGCACGTGCACCGGGTCGCCCTCGCCCAGCTCGCTCCAGAGCGCCTTGTCCTTGCGCGAGCGGTTGTTGGCGATCACCGCGTTGGCGGCGCTGAGGATCGTCTGCGTCGAGCGGTAGTTCTGCTCGAGCTTGACCACCGTGGCGTCGGGGAAGTGGTCCTCGAAGTCGAGGACGTTGCGGATGTCGGCTCCGCGGAAGGCGTAGATCGACTGATCGTCATCGCCGACCACGCACAGGTTCCGGTGCTCCTCGGTGAGCAGCTGGAGCCAGCGGTACTGAGCATGGTTCGTGTCCTGGTACTCGTCCACCAGGACGAAGCGGAAGGCGCGGCGATAGCGGTCGCGCACCTCGGGGAAGAGCTCGAAGAGGTTCACGCTCCGGAACAGCAGGTCGTCGAAGTCCATCGCGTTCGAGGCATGCATCCGCTGCTCGTAGAGCTCGTACACGTCCGCCGCCGTCTGCTCGAAGAACGACGACACCTTCAGCCGGTACGCCTCCGCGTCGAGCAGCTGGTTCTTCGCGTCCGAGATCTGGCGCCTGATGCCGCGCGGCGAGAAGCGCTTCGGGTCCACGTCGAGCTCGTCGATGCAGGCCTTGACCTGGCGGACGGAGTCCTGCTCGTCGTAGATCGTGAAGCCGCGCGTGTACCCGAGCCGCTGCGCGTCGGCACGAAGCATCCGCGCACAGGCGGAGTGGAAGGTCATCACCCACATGGCCCGCGCGCGATTGCCGACCAGGCCCTGCACCCGCTCGCGCATCTCGCCGGCGGCCTTGTTCGTGAAGGTGATCGCGAGGATCTCGCTGGGGCGCGCCTCCCCGTCGCGGACCAGCCTGGCGATGCGGTGCGTGAGCACCCGCGTCTTGCCCGAGCCGGCTCCGGCGAGTATCAGTAGCGGCCCCTCGCCATGCATCACGGCCTCGCGCTGAGGCTCGTTCAGGCCCTCGAGAAGGGCGTCGGAGGCGGTCTGGGGGCTCACCTTGGCGAGGATAGTCCCGCCATGGGTCGTCTACTGGACGAGGTCAGGGAGCGCTGCGCGGCGATCGCCGCGTCGGCGCGGCATGTCGAGATCGACCTCGACCGGATCGGCCCGGTCGAGCCCGGGCCGGCCCCGCAGCTCGATCCCGAGCGGCACTACCTGGAGGGTCCGCGGGAGGACGTCGCGACCTACCTGTTCACGCTCGACGCGATCAACTTCGGATCCGGCTGGTTCCCCACCCTCCGCAAGCGGCCCGGCTCCTCCGGCTACTTCACGGTCGCGTGGGCGCTCGCTGACCGCTTCCGCGAGCAGGGGCCGTGGCCGAGCGCCGAGCTGGCGCGGATCGAGGCTCCCGAGGTGGCGGCCGTCCTCGGCCAGGACCCAGGCCACGAGCTGATGGCGCTCTACGCCCGGGCGCTGCGCGAGCTGGGCGACTTCCTCGGCGAGCGCAGCGCGCTCGAGGTCGCCGCGGAGGCGGGCGGGTCGGCCGAGCGGCTCGCGGCGTCGCTGGCGGAGGGCATGCCGCTGTTCCGCGACCCCGGCTTCTACAAGCGGGCGCAGATCGTGGCGAACGACCTGACGCTCGCGGGGATCGCCGAGTTCGGTGACATCGACCGGCTGACGATCTTCGCCGACAACCTCGTGCCGCACGTGCTGCGCGTGGACGGCGTGCTGCGCTACGAGCCGGGCCTCGCGGCACGGATCGACGCGGGCGAGCTGCTGCCGCCGGGGCGCGAGGAGACGGAGATCCGGGCCTGCGCGCTGCACGCATGCGAGCAGATCGCGGCGGCCACGGGAGTGCCGCCGCGGGTGCTCGACGTGCGCCTCTGGAACCGCGGCCAGGGTCCGCGCTACAAGGCGATTCCGCGGCACCGCACGCGGACGACGAACTACTGACGTCGCGGAAGCAGCCGGCTCGGCCGGCTGCGCACCGATGCCATCCTCAGCCGCCGGTGGAGTCCGGCCCGCGCCTGCGGGTCAGCGGCCGCACCTCGGCGCCCTCGGGCTTCCGGCCCGTCAGCTCCGCGACCAGCTCCTCGAGGCCGTTGAGGCGGTTGGCCATCCCGCTGATCGCGTCGGCCACGGGGTCGGGCAGGTGCGCCCAGTCGGCGTCCGGCCCCTGCGGCTTGCGCCCGCCAACACGCACCGGGTGGCCGGGGTTGCCGACGACCGTGGCGTCCGCCGGCACGTCGTGGATGACGACGGTGTTCGCCCCCACGCGCGCTCTCGCGCCCACCTCGATCGGCCCGAGCAGCTTCGCTCCGGCGCCGATGATCGAGCCGTCGCCCACCGTCGGGTGCCGCTTGCCGCGCTGGAAGCCCGTGCCGCCGAGGGTCACGCCCTGATAGATCGTCACGTCGTCGCCGACCTCCGCCGTCTCTCCGATCACGACGCCGGAGCCGTGGTCGATGAACAGCCCCCGGCCGATCCGGGCCGCAGGGTGGATCTCGATCCCCGTCACGACCTTCGTCACGTTGGCGAGCGCCCGCGGGACGACGGGCACGCCCGCCTCGTAGAGCGCGTGCGACACGCGGTGCGACAGCAGGGCCTGCACCCCGCCGTACGTGGCCAGCATCTCGGCACGCCCGACGCTGCGCGCCGCCGGGTCGCGCTCCGCGGCCGCGGTGAGATCCTCGCGCAGCTCGCGCGCAACCCTCGCGAATGTGCCGAGCCCGAGCATCAGGGCGCGAAGAAGGGCGTGCTCACGTAGCGCTCGCCGGAGTCCGGCATGATCACGGCGATCCGCCGCCCGCGCATGTCCTCGCGCGAGCCCACCTCGATCGCCGCCCAGAGCGCGGCCCCGCAGGAGATCCCGGCGAGGACCCCCTCGGTCTGCGCGCAGCGGCGGGCGGTCTCGATCGCGTCCTCGTCGTCGACGGTGACGATCTCGTCGATCACTTCGCGGTTGAGCACCGACGGGACGAAGCCCGCGCCGATCCCCTGGATCTTGTGCGGGCCCGGCGGGCCGCCGGAGAGAACGGGCGACGAGCGCGGCTCGACGGCGATCACACGCAGCTCGGGGTTCAGCTCACGCAGGCGCTCGCCGCAGCCCGTGATGGTGCCCCCGGTGCCCACTCCGGAGACGAGCACGTCCACGCGCCCGTCCATGTCGCGCCAGATCTCCTCGGCGGTGGTGCGCCGGTGGATCTCCGGGTTCGCGGGGTTGGAGAACTGGTCGGGGATGTAGGAGTCGCCGCGCTCGGCGGCGATCCGGCGGGCCTCGTCGACCGCCTCGCTCATCCCGCCCAGCGACTGGACGAGCTGAACCTCGGCGCCGTACAGCCGCACGAGCTTCTCGCGCTCGCGGCTCATGCCCTCGGGCATCGTGAGGACGAGCTCGTAGCCGCGCGCCGCGCAGACGAAGGCGAGCGCGATGCCGGTGTTGCCGGAGGTCGGCTCGACGATCGTGGTCCTGCCCGGCTCGATCTCGCCGCGCGCCTCCGCGGCGTCGATCATCGCGACGCCGATCCTGTCCTTGACGCTGCCGGCGGGGTTGTAGGCCTCGAGCTTCGCCACGAGCTCGGCGCCGCAGCCCGGCGCGACCCGCGCGAGGCGCACCATCGGCGTGTCCCCGACGATGTCCGCCAGGTTCTCGGGCACGGCGTCGGTCGCTGAATGCACCCGCATCGGGACCCGACTGTAACCGTCTCGGTTCGCGGTACGGGGTCGCGGGTATGGGAGTTCACCGAGGCAGGACTGGCTCGGTCAGACTTCCCCCGGAGGATGTCGGGCCAGGACTGCCTCTTTTCTACGCGCGAGGCGTCTCAGGTGGATCACCACTCGCTCACCTGGTAGTAGAGGCCGTTCGGCCGGCCGTTCACGTCGGTGCCCTCGTGGACCTTGAGCGGGCGGCCGCCGCCGTCCCGGATCATCTGCTCGAAGAGCCGCGGGTCCGACCCGGCGGAGTTCTCGACCATCACGACCCGCCCGCCGGGCCGCATGTGACGCCCGACGGACTCGTAGAAGCGGGCGTGCACCTTCCACCCTTCGTCGAACACCTGGATGTCATCCGGCGCCGTGGCGTCGGGGAGGAAGTGCGGCGGATTCGACACGACCAGGTCCCAGCGCTCCTCGGCTGGTATCTGGTCGAGCGCGTCCGACTCGTAGACGGCCACGCGGTCCTCGATTTCGTTGTGTGCGGCGGTCCGCCGCGCCGCGGCCACGCCAGCCGGGCTGATGTCCGAGAGCACGAGCGATTCGCACCAGCCGTTGGCCAGCAGCGAGTAGCCGATGTAGCCCGGCCCCGCGCAGTACTCGAAGAGGCGCGTGACGCGGCTGACGCCGAGCTCGTTCAGCACGCGCGGGAAGTCCTGGCCGAAGGAGAGGCCGCCCTTGTGCAGGTCCGGCCGGTCGAACACGGCGATGCCCGCGAAGGAGGTGACGATGGTCTCGGTGTCCTGCCTCGCGAGCGCGCGCGGCACGACCCGGCGGCCGAGCTTGCGTACGAGCAGGCGGCCGAGCATCCGCCCATCGCACATCTCCTCGACCAGGCGCTCGGGTATGTACGCGTCCAGCCGGTATGCATCGAGCCCACGCGTGCGGGCCTCTTGCTCCGTGGAGGCCATCAGGAGTCTCTTCGGCCCGCGGCGACCAGGTCTGAACCCTTGGTGGAGCACGCTCGTGGGTGTACGCGGCTCTCCCGAGCCGGGTTCACGGGCGAGCGGCTGAGCGGTACGGTCCAGGTCGTGCCCGGCAAGACGTTTCTCGCCCTCCAGCACATCGCCTGCGAGCCGCCCGCCGCGTTCGAGGACGAGCTCCGCGCCAACGACCTCGAACTCGTCAGGGTCGAGCTCGACGAGGGCGAGTCGCCCCCGGATTGGCGCGAGTTCGCCGGGCTGATCGTCATGGGCGGCCCGATGGGCGCCTACGAGGAGGACTCACACCCCTGGCTGGCGGCCGAGAAGCGGCTGATCGGTGAGGCGGCCCACGCCGGCCACCCGGTCTGGGGCGTGTGCCTAGGCGCCCAGCTGCTGGCCGCGTCGCTCGGCGCGCGCGTCTACCCGGGCGGGGCGCCCGAGGTGGGCCTCCTGCCGGTGGAGGTCACCGCCGAGGCCGCGGCGGACCCCGTCTTCGGGGCCGCTCCGCCCAGCTTTCCGACCCTGCAGTGGCACGGCGACACGTTCGATCTGCCGCCGGAGGCCGTCAGACTCGCCGCCTCGCCCGCGTATCCGAACCAGGCGTTCGTCTTCCGGCGCGCGTATGGGCTCCAGTTCCACCTCGAGGTGTCGCCGGAGCTGGCCGAGGAGTGGGGCGCCGTGCCCGCGTACTCCGAGAGCCTCGAGGCGATCCTCGGCCCCGGCGCCCTCGACCGGCTCGTGGCCGACGTGGCCGCCGAGGCCGGCACCACCCTGCCGCTCGCGCGGGCGCTGTTCCGCCGCTGGCTCGAGCAGGTGGCCGGCGTGCCGACGGGCGGGAGCCAGGTTGGCGAAGAGGCGATCGGCTAGCCGGCGCTCACGCGCGGACGAGCTGTACGCGGCTCCGTTCGAGGAGTTCACGCAGCGGCGCAACGAGCTGGCGAAGGAGCTCCGCGAGCGCGGCGACCGTGAGGACGCCGCCACGGTCG
>JAFGJG010000033.1 GCA_016929195.1 Thermoleophilaceae bacterium | reverse complement strand
GTGCGGCTCCTCGATCGAGACGAGCACCTCCTCGCCCTCGCGGAACGGGAGCGCGCGCTCCTCGACCTCCTCGTGGGTGCCCTCGAGCACCACCTCGAAGGAGTCGATCGGCAGCGCCTCCGTGCCCTCGAAGTGGAAGTGCCTGCCGGTCTCCTGCTCGAGCTCGACGATCGGCCCGGGCATCCCGTGGTTGCCGACCAGCTTGGAGGCCACCTTCGGGTTCACGCGGATCAGGAACGCGGGCGAGTCGGGCCGCTCCGCGGCCAGGTCGCGCAGCTCGCGGTCCACGTCGATCGCCACGGTGTCCTCGGAGAGGACCACGCCCTCGCCGTCGCACGTGGGGCACGTCTTCGTGAGGATCTCGCGCACGCCGTCGGTCACGTTCTGGCGCGTCATCTCGACCAGGCCGAGCGGCGAGATCTCGACCACGTACGTCTTGGTCCGGTCCTCGTCGAGCGACTTGCGGAGCGTCTTCAGCACCGCGTCCCGATTGCGCGCACGCGTCATGTCGATGAAGTCGATGACGATGATCCCGCCGATGTCGCGCAGCCGCAGCTGCTTCACGACCTCGTCGGCCGCCTCGAGATTGGTGCGGGTGATCGTGTCCTCGAGCTTGGCGCCCTTTCCGCGGCCCGTGAACGACCCGGAGTTCACGTCGATGACCGTCATCGCCTCGGCGTAGTCGATCATCAGGTAGCCGCCGCTCGGCAGGTCCACCCGGCGCCTCAGCACCGACTGGATCGCCTCCTCCACGCCGTAGCGCTCGAAGAGCGGCTCCTCGTCCTCGTAGAACTCGAGCCGGTCGAGCAGCTCGGGCGCGGTGCGGGTGAAGAACGACTCGAGCCGGTGGTGCTGCTTGCGCTCGTCGACGATCGCCTTCTCGAACTCGCCCGAGAAGATGTCGCGTGCCACACGGACCGACAGGTCCGCCTCCTGGAAGACCATCTCGGGCGCGCTGGTCTCGGCGGCGCGCTTCTGGAGCACGTCGTGCAGCTTGTGCAGGTACTTGATCTCGCGATCGAAGTCCTCGCGCTTCGCCCCCTGGGCCGCCGTGCGCACGATCGCGCCGCCGCCCCGGAGGTCGATCTTCCCCGCGGCCTTGCGCAGCCGGTCGCGCTCCTTGTCGTCGAGCCGGCGGGACACGCCGACGCCCTCGCCCTGCGGCACGTACACGAGGTAGCGGCCGGCGATCGAGAGCTGCATCGACAGGCGCGGGCCCTTCGTCTTGAGCGGGTCCTTGATCGCCTGGACCAGGATCTCCTGGCCGGGCTTCAGGAGCTCCCCGATGCGCTTGCCCTTCGTCCGGCCGGAGCGCCCGCGGCGCGCGACCTCGACGCCCGGGAAGACCAGGTCGTCGGCGTGGAGGAAGCCGTTCTTGTCGAGGCCGATGTCCACGAACGCGGCCTCGAGGCCGGGCAGGACGTTGTCGACCTTGCCCTTGTAGATGTTCCCGACGATCGAGCGGTTCCCGCGGCGCTCTATGTAGAGCTCCGCGACGCGCCAGTCGTCGGCCTTGTTCTGCCGGCCGCCTCTAGGGCCGGAGGGAGAACCCTCCGCCTCGAGGATCGCGACTCTGGTTTCGCCACGGTCCACCGTGACGAGCAACTGCTTCTTCAAGATGAAGACCTCTCATGTCAGAGGCCCTTCGCCGTGGCGGTCTCGCGCGCTCGCGCGTAGATCGACTGCATCACGCCAAGGGCCATCAAAGTAACGAGCACCGACGAGCCGCCGTAGGACACAAGCGGCAGGGGGACGCCGGTAATGGGCATGATTCCTATGGTCATGCCCACGTTGACGAAGACCTGGAACATCAGCATCGCGGTGATGCCTCCGGCGATCAGTGCGCCGTAAAGGTTCTTGGACATCGTCAGAATTCGGAGTGCTCTCCAGATAAGAAGGGCGAACAGCGAAAGTACGATCGCCGCCCCCACAAAGCCGAGCTCCTCGCCTACCACCGAGAATATGAAGTCGGTGTGGTGCTCTGGCAAGAAGTCTAGCCTCGTCTGAGTAGCTTGGTCGCCGCGGCCGGTTTTCCCTCCGGATCCGATCGCGGTGAGGGACTGATTGATCTGGTAGCCCTCTTCCTTGGGGTTATCGGTCGGGTTGAGGAAGGCCGTTAGGCGATCCACCTGATACGGCTTGAGCACCTCGATTCCCACCGCTGGAGCGGCCACCAGCACGATTACGACCGCTGCAAGCGCGATTGCGCCGAGGGCGGCGAAGTGAGTCCACTTCGTGCCCGCGACGAACAGGATCGCGATCGCGACGGCCAGATACACGAGTCCCGAGCCCAGATCCGGCTGCCCGATCACGAGCATCGCCGGGATCAGGGTCAGCAGCATGATCCTGCTCGTGGTCTCGCGGTCGTCGAGCCTTCGCATGCGGTCGACGACGAATGCGGCCAGCGAGACGATCAGCAGGAGCTTCCCGAGCTCGGACGCCTGGAAGTTGATGAAGCCGAACTCGATCGCGCGCTTCGACCCGCGCGCCGAGAAGCCGAGCCCGTAGACGAGCAGGATCGCCGCGATCATCAGGCCGTAGACGCCGAGCTTCCACTCACGCAGCCGCGAGTAGTCGAAGCGCGAGATCAGCAGCATCAGCAGCAACCCGACGCCCACGTAGCCGGCCTGGCGCGTGAGGTAGTAGTTCGGATCGCCGGGGATGTCGTCCTGGGTGGCGGTCGCGACGGTGTAGAGGCTCGCCGCCGTGAGCCCGAGGGTCGCGAGCAGCAGCAGCGGGTCGAGCGGCAGCAGGCGCATGCGCCGCTCGCGGAAGTCGGTGACGGGAGACGTCGCGCTCATCAGTCGGAGGGGCCTCCGCCCTCCACGAGCCGGTTCTCCTTGACGTGGAAGAGCGCGGCGAGGATGCGGCGCGCCATCGGAGCGGCGGTGTCCGCGCCGAACCCGCCCGCCTCGTCGGTCACCGCGACCACGTACTTCGGGCTCGGCCAGGGCGCGAGCGCCACGTACCAGGACTGGTCGGCGCGCCCGTCGCCCTTCTCCGCGGTGCCCGTCTTGCCCGCGATCTGGATCGGGAAGCCCTGGAACACGGCGGTCGACGTTCCGCCCGGGGCGCTGGCCGCGCCGCGGAGGCCGTCGAGGATCGCCTGCCGGTACTCCGGCTTGATGTCGAGCCGCCGGGCGGTGGGCGCCTCGAGCTGCTGGATCGCGCGGCCCGAGGAGTCCTCGATCCGCTGCGCGAGCCGCGGGCGCAGCACGCGGCCGCCGTTCGCGATCGTTGCGTACGCGACCGCCATCTGGAGCGGGTCCGCCTGGAGGTCGCCCTGGCCGACGGACAGGTTCACGTTGTCGCCGGGCGTCCACGGCTTCTCGGTGTCACCCGCCTTGTAGAGCGCGTTGCGCCACTTCGGGGTCGGCAGCAGCCCCGGGAGCTCACCGGGCAGGTCGATTCCGGTGTCGCGGCCGATCCCGAGCCGGCGCGCCCAGCGCTGGAGCCCCAGCCCGTCGCCCTCGCTGTCCAGCTGGGCGCCCAGCTGGTAGAAGAAGACGTCGCTCGAGACGGTCAGCGCCTGGCGCAGCGCGAGCGCGCCGTGCGAGACCCCGCCCGCGTTCTCGAAGGTCACGCCGCCGAGCGTGAACGAGCCCGGGTCGTAGAGCGGCGTGTCGGGCGTGATCAGCCCCTCCTCGAGCGCCGCGGTCGCGGTGACCAGCTTGAAGGTCGAGCCCGTGGGATAGCCGGCCTGGATCGCGCGGTTGGTGATCGGCGCGCCGTTGTCCACGTCGTTGATCCGCTTCCAGTCGGCGGTCTTGATGCCCTTCGAGAAGATGTTGGGGTCGTACGACGGCGTGGACCCGAGGCCGAGCACCGCGCCGGACTTGATGTCCATGACCGCGAACGCGCCTCGGCCGGTGCCGGCGCTGAGAGCCTCCTGCCCCGCCTCCTGCACGTCGAGGTCGACCGACAGCCGCAGCTGGCGGCCCTGAATGGGCTCCTCCTTCGAGAGGCGCCGGTTGAGGTTGCCCAGCGCGTCCACCTGCACGCGGCTGGCGCCGTTGCGGCCGCGCAGGAAGCGGTCGTACTGGAGCTCGATGCCCGACTGGCCCACGCGGTCGCCCAGGTCCACGTCGCGGTAGCGCGGGTCCTTCTCCTGCTCGGCCGTCATCTCGCCGACGGTCCCGAAGAGGTGCGCCCCGATCTCGTGGTGCGGGTACTGACGCAGGAAGACCCGCTCCACGTCGGCGCCGCGGAACTCGTCGCGATGCTCGAGGAGGTACCAGGCGAGCTGGTCCGAGACGTCCTGCTTGACGGTCGCCGTGGAGTACGGGGTGGCCTGCAGCTGCGACTCGACCTCGCGGCGCACCGCGCGCGGGCGCATGCCGAGGAGCCTGCCCAGGCGCCGGTAGAGACGCTGCCTGGCGGCCTCGGCGTCCGGCAGCCGGTCGGGCGAGACGACCACGGCCATCGCGGGCCGGTTGTCCACGAGCGTGCGGCCGTCGCGGTCGACGATCTCGCCGCGCGGCGCCTGGACCTTGATCTCGCGCACGCGGTTGTCGCGCGCCTCGGCGAGATAGCGGTCGCCGGAGAGGACCTGGAGGTACCAGAGCCGGAAGAAGATGACCGCGAAGGCGACGAGCGCGACGCCGCCGATGAGTGCCACGCGCACGGCCAGCTGCGGCGTGAGCGTGGGGCGCCTCTCGTTGTCGAGGTACATCAGATCTCGAGGCCCCGCAGCCCGATCGGCCCGGCGGAGCGGGGCTGCTGGCGGCGGCGGCCCAGCTCGACCGGGTCGACGCTGAGCGAGGGCCGCAGGATGCGCCGGATGGCCACGAACCAGGGGATCGCGATCAGCGTGTTCAGCACGACCGTCACGACCATGTCGCGGATCACGAGCGGGCTCACACGAGCGCCGACGTCCAGCATGAACGAGACCGCCGCGAAGGTCAGGACCCACCCGGCCGTCGCGGCCGCGCCCACCGGCGCCGGCATCAGGCCGTGACTCGGGTCGCGCAGCTCGCGGAACCGGCCCACGGAGTAGCCGATCGCCGTGAGCACGAGCGAGGACGCGCCCATCGTGGCGCCGCTCGCGAGATCGAGCAGGAAGCCCGCCGCGAAGCCCACGGCGCAGCCGGACACGCTCCCCGCGTAGTACGCGATGGCCGCGACGGTGAGCACCACGAGGTCGGCGTGCCCGCCGAAGATGCTCGTCTGGCTGACGGCCGAGACCTGGAGGATCACCGCCAGGATCAGGAGCAGCCCGACGCGCACGAAGGTCATCGGGGCGACGATCACGGGGCCGAGCCCTCCGGGAGCGCCGCCGCCTGGGTGTTCGGCGGCCGGCGGGTGAGCACCTGGACGATGTCGAAGCGGCGCAGGTTGGCGAACGGCCTGATGTGCACGCGCTGGTACTGCTCGAACTCGTCGAGGTCGACCTTGGTGACCGTCCCGATCGGGATCCCGCGCGGGAACAGCGACTCGACCTTGGTGGACGTGAAGCCGGAGGTGACGACCGTGGTGTCCTCGGTCACGCGCCGGTCGCCCTCGATCAGGTCGAGCAGCAGGTCGTTCGGGTTGCCGACCTGCGGGCGCACCACGCCGCTGGCGCCCTCCGGCATCACCTGGGCCGTCACCGCGCTCGAAGCGTCGGTGATGAGCCGGACCTCGGCGGTGCCGCCGGTGACCTGGGTGACGCGCCCCACGAGCCCGCCGGCGGCGATGACCGGCTGGTCGACCTTCACGCCGTCTCCGGAGCCCTTGTCGATCTTCACGCTCGAGTACCAGACGGTCGGCGCGCGGGCGATCACCCGCGCAGCGATCGGGTCCGTGCCGCGCGGGTACATGTCCTGGCGCGAGAGGCCGACGATGCCGCTCAGCTGCGCCGCGTCGCGCTCGGCGGTCTGGGAGCGCGCCAGCTCGGAGCGGAGCCGCTCCACCTCGGCGCGCAGCTGCTCGTTGTCGCCCTTGGCGTCGAACGTGTCCCCGACCCAGCCGAACAGGTCGCGCACCGGCTTGAGCGCGCGGCTCGCGCCGGACTCGACCGGGGCGAAGGCCTCCTGGGACCCGCGCTGGAGCGCATGGAAGAAGCCGCCGCCCGACTCGCCGAAGTAGGCGGTCAGGACCGCGATGGAGAGCGCGACGAATACCGCCAGCGCCGCCCTCCTCCGGCGGACCACCTTCTTGTCGAACACGCTTCGCCCTCCGGGCGGCGGGGTCTACCGCCGCCGGTTGTTTCGGGAATTCTTGTTGCTGCGGTGGATGGCCTCGAACTCCTCGAGGCTGCGGCCGGAGCCCACCGCCACGCACGTGAGCGGCGACTCGGCCAGGTGGGCCGGCATCTGGGTCTCGTCGCGCAGGCGCTCGTCGAGCCCTTGGAGGAGCGCACCTCCTCCGGCCAGCATGATCCCGCGGTCCATGATGTCAGAGGCCAGCTCGGGCGGAGTCCGGTCGAGCGTCTCCTTGACGGCGTCGATGATTGCCTGGAGCGTCTCCTCCAGGGCCATCCGGACCTCCTCGCTCGTCAGGACCACGGTCTTGGGCAGCCCGGACACGAGGTCGCGGCCGCGGATCTCGGCCTGCACCTCCTCGCTGAGGGGGAACGCCGAGCCGATCTCGAGCTTGACCTCCTCGGCCGTCTGCTGACCGATCATCAGCTTGTACTCGCGCTTGACGTAGTTGATGATCGCCTCGTCGAGCTCGTCGCCGCCGATGCGGATCGACTGGGAGACCACGATCCCTCCGAGCGAGATCACCGCGACCTCGCTCGTGCCGCCGCCGATGTCCACGACCATGTTGCCGGTGGGCTCCCCGACCGGCAGACCGGCGCCGATGGCCGCCGCCATCGGCTCCTCGATGAGGTAGGCCTGGCGCGCGCCGGCCGAGAGGCAGGCCTCCTCCACCGCGCGCTTCTCCACGCCGGTCACCCCGGACGGCACGCAGACGACCACCCGCGGATGCGCCCAGCGGTTCTGGTGCACCTTCTGGATGAAGTGGCGGAGCATCTGCTCCGTCACGTCAAAGTCGGCGATCACGCCGTCCTTCAGCGGGCGGATCGCCTGGATCGTGCCCGGCGTGCGGCCGAGCATGCGCTTCGCCTCGATCCCGACGGCGTGGACCTCGCTGGTCCGCGAGTCGATCGCGACCACCGATGGCTCGGAGAGCACGATCCCGCGTCCGCGCACGTAGACGAGCGTGTTCGCGGTCCCGAGGTCCACGGCCATGTCGCGGCCGCCCATGCCGGTGAGAAGTGAGAAGAAGCCCATTTTGGAAGGTGCTGTCGGCGTGGCGCCGGATGCGCGCCTGCCGGCGCGCGGAAGTCTAGAGGGACCCTACCGGCCGGTGAACGGCTGCAAGGTGAAATGCCCTGGAAATTGGGCTGCTAGCCGAGGAGGTCCGGGATGAGGCCGAGAAGGGCCGGGATCGGGAGCCCCACGACGTTCGAGTAATCGCCCTCGATCGCCTCCACGAGCGCCGCCCCGCGGCCCTGGATCGCGTAGCCGCCGGCGCGCTCGCGCCACTCGCCGCTGGCCAGGTACCAGGCGATATCCCGCTCGGAGAGCGCCCTGAAGCGGACGCGGGTGACGCTCACGTCCGTGAGCTCGCGCGCACCCTCGATCAGCGCGATCCCGCTCATCACCTCGTGGGCGCGCCCCGACAGCCGCCGCAGGAAGCCCTCGGCGTCGGACTCGGAGGCCGGCTTCCCGAGGAGATCGGTGCCCAGCACGACCTCGGTGTCCACCCCGAGGACCCGCTCGCCCTCCACAGCGCGCGCTTTCCGGAGCGCGTTCTCGACGACGGCCGCGCGCGGCTCGCCGGAGCGGAGCTCCTCCACGTCGGCCGGCACGGCCCTGAACGGCACGCCGAGCTGCTCGAGCAGCGCCCGCCGCTGGGGCGAGCGCGACGCCAGGACGAGCGGCGCTCGATCGCGTCGGTGCGCAGCGGGCCGAGCCCGCTGCTTCCCCAACACCTAGAGCTCAGGGAAGAACAGGCCGATCTCGCGGGCGGCCGACTCGGGCGAGTCGGAGCCGTGGACCAGGTTGGTCTGGACCTCGAGGCCGAGGTCTCCGCGAATCGAGCCCGGGGCGGCCTCGAGCGGGTTGGTGGCGCCGATGAGCTGGCGCGCGGCCGTGACCGCCTCGTGGCCCTCGAGGACCAGCGCCACCAGCGGGCCGCCGGTGATGAAGTCCACGAGGTCGCCGAAGAAAGGCCGCTCCTTGTGCTCGGCGTAGTGCTGCTCCGCCAGGCCGCGGTCGACGGTCATGTGCTTCATCGCCGCGATCGTGAGGCCCTTGCGCTCGAAGCGGGCGAGGATCTCTCCGGTGAGGCGGCGCTCGAACGCGTCGGGCTTCACCAGGATCAGGGTCCGGTCCATGCTGCTCCTTATCGATTCAGGGTGTGGGCGGGCTTACTCTGCCGCTCGCTCGCGAGCGGTGCGAGCCGGCGGCTCTGAGCGGGGCTCCTCGCCGCGGCTCGCCGAGATCTCCTCGGTCTCGGCCGCGGTCGCGCGGGCCGCCCTGGATGGCCGGCTCGCCGACGGCCGCGATCCGGCCGCCGTTCGGCGCGCGCGCGGGCGCCGCGTCTCAGCGGGCGCCTGGCCCACCTCGGCCTCGCAGTACGGGCAGATCTTCCAGCGCGGGTCGAGCGGCTTGCCGCAGACGCTGCACGGCTCCTTCAGCCGCCGGAGGCAGCTCGGGCAGCGCAGGAAGGCCTTCTCGACGTCGAACCCGCAGTGCGGGCACTGGTGCTGGTCGAGGGCCGCCAGGCGCGCCTCGGCCGCCGCGATCTCGATCTCGCGCTCGCGCACGTCGTCGAGGAACTCGGGCGGGCGCACGATCAGGTAGACGATCGTCCCGATGAACGGGAACAGCGACGCGGCCGTGGCGCACGCGACCAGCATCGGGTCGTCGATACGGCGCCGGGCGTCGGCCCACGTCCAGTAGATCAGGGCGAAGTAGATCACGACGAGGAACAGCAGCAGCAGGTTCACTGCCAGGTTCAGCGCGTCGTTCTCGATGCCGAAGACGGCAAGGACGGCCATCAGCGCGCCGAGTGTAACGAGCGCCCCCTACAGAAAGAGGCGGCCGAGCGCGTATCCGATGCCGAAGAACACCAGGATGACGCTCGCCACGACCACGGCGACGAGTGCGATCATGGCGCCGAAGCGGGGTCCGTCTCCTCCGTCCATGCGCCCCTGATCCTCGCAGCCGGGTCAGTCGAGCGCGGTGCGGAAGCCCTCGCGCCAGCTTGGGTGGCGCGGCTGCCAGCCGAGCTCGCGCTTCGCCTTCTCGTTGCTGGCGCCGCGGATCTGGGTCATCATCGCCAGGCCGTGCGGGCCGGTGGCGAGGCGGGCCACGAACTCGGGCACGCGCCGCGGCTTCGGTGCTCCGATCGCCTCCGCCAGGGCGGGAAGCCATTCGGCGACGGTCGCGGGCTCGTCGTCGACGATGTTGTAGATCCCGGGTGCACCGCGCTCGAGCGCGGCGACGGTGGCGGCGGCCACGTCGTCTATGTGCACGAAAGACCAGACCGCGCCGGCGTCCCCGACGAGGGCGAAGCGCCGCTTCCTGACCTCCTCGACGATGCCGCCGCCGGGCGCGATCGCCGTGCCGGGCCCGTAGAAGGGCCCGTAGCGGAGCACCACGCCCTCGATGCCCGCCGCCCCGGTCACGGCCGCCTCCAGGTGCCTTATCGCCGCGAGCATTGGCGCCAGGTCCCCCGGCGGGTTCGGGTCGAGCCGGTCCTCCTCGGTCTTGACGGGCCCGCCCTCGCGGGCGAACGGCCAGCCGGCGAAGCTCTGCGCCAGGAAGCGCCGCGCGCCCGCGGCCCTCGCCGCCGCGAGCAGGTTGTCGGTCCCCTCGGTCCGCAGCCGGTTGGTGAGCTCGAAGTCGCGCGCCATCCGGCGCGGGTTGATCCGCTGCGGGATCGCCGTGAGCTGGTGGATGGCGGCCTCGGGCCGCGCGGCGATGACCGCCCTGGCCAGCGCGTCGCGGTCGAGCGCGTCGGCCACGGCGGGCTCGGCGCCCTGGGCGCGCACCGCGTCGGCCTTCTGCGGGGAGCGCGTGAGCGCCGTGACCTGGTGGCCGGCCGCCACCAGCGCGGGCACCAGCCTGGCGCCAACGACGCCGCTGCCGCCTGCGAGGAAGACCCTCATGGCCGGAGGTGTATCACCGCTCGCGTCCCAACCGTCCTGACTTTCGGTTGCATAGCAACCACAGAGCAGGACACTTCGCTCGATCAGAGCGTCGAGGCGCGCGCGTCCCGGGCCTCGCGGAGCAGGTCGGCGATCAGGTAGATCGACCCGGTCGCGATGACAGCGCCGGCATGGCCCGCGAGCAGGCGGGCGCGGTCCACCGCCGCGTGCGGGTCGCCCACCGCCTCCGCCGGGACGGCGGGCGCGAGCTTCTCGGCGAGGCTCACCAGCGTCGCCGGGGACAGCGCGCGCGGATTGCCCGAGCGCGTGAAGACCACGCGCTCGAAGTGCGGCAGGAGCGCGCGCAGCATCTCGGCCGCGTCCTTGTCCTCGAGGACCCCGATCACCGCCACGCGCGGGTAGCGGTCCCCCAGCACGGCGGCCAGGGATCCGGCCAGCGCCTCGGCGCCCGACGGGTTGTGCGCCCCGTCGTAGACGGTCAGCGGATCGTCGCCGACGACGTCCATGCGCCCCGGCACGCGCGTCTCGCGCGCGGCGGCCTCCACGGCGGCGGGCTCGAGCGGTCGGCCGAGGAACGCCTCGGCCGCCGCGGCCGCCAGCGCGAAGTTCCCGCGCTGGAACGCTCCGGCGGCGCGCAGGCGGATACCCGGCGCGGGCATCGGCCCGGCCGTCACGAGCCGCGCGCCGCGCTCGGCCGTCACGCGTTCCGCTATCGCCCGCGCCTCCGGAGCCAGGCCGGGCGGGGTCACGAGCGTCGCGCCCGCCTGCACGACCGCGAGCTTCTCCTCGGCGATGTCCTCGATCCGCGGGCCGAGCCAGCGGGTGTGCTCGAGCCCGACGCCGGTCAGCACCTGCACGCGCGATCCGATCACGCTCGTGGCGTCGTAGCGCCCGCCCAGGCCCGCCTCCACCACGGCGACGTCCACCCCGCGGCGCGCCAGCTCCCAGTAGGCGGCCGCGGTGAGCGCCTCGAACTGGGTGACCCGGTCCTCCGCGTCCGCGGTGCGGTCCACGAGCGCCGCGGCGTGCGCCGCCGACTCGACGGCCGCGGCGAAGCCGGCCTCCGAGACCGGCGCCTCCCCCACCTCGATGCGCTCCCGGAAGGAGCGCAGGTGGGGCGACGTGTAGCTGCCCGTGCTGCGCCCGTGGCGCTCGAGGATGGCCGCGGTGAAGCGGGCCGTCGACGACTTGCCGTTCGTCCCGACGACGTGGACGGACTCGAAGCGCTCCTGGGGCAGCCCGAGCACCGTCATCAGCTTGCGCATCCGGTCGAGCCCGAAGCGCATGCCGAACAGCTCCAGGCCGAGCAGGTACTCCTCGGCCTGGCGGAAGGTCATGTCGCCTCGTCGAGGCGGCGGAGCGCCTCCCGGTAGTCGTCGAGCTTGCCGCGCTCGCCCTCAACGACCTCGGGCGGCGCCTTCTGGACGAAGCTCTCGTTAGACAGCTTCCTCTCCAACCGCTCGATCTCGCCGCGGAGCCGCGTCCGCTCGGCGTCGCGGCGGCGCCCCTCCTCCTCGGCGTCGAGCCCCTCCGAGGGCAGCACCCGCACGACGCCTCCCGGGATCTCTACCTCGGCGACGGGCTCGTCGCCGCCGTCCACCAGCTCGAAGCGCGCCAGCCGGCCCAGGTGCTCGTGGAGATCGTCGTAGCCCTCCGCCGCCAGGACGCCGCGGAGCGTCGTGCCGGGCTTGGCGCCGACCTCGTCGCGGTAGCTCCGCAGCGCGCCCACCGCCTCGATGAAGCGCTCGAGCGCCGCCTCGGCCCGCTCGTCGCGGCGGGCCGCGTCCGCCGCGGGCCACGGGCTCGTGGCCAGCAGCCCGCGCTCGCCGGGGAGAAGCGACCAGATCTCCTCGCTGGCGAACGGCATTACCGGGTGGAGCAACGCCAGGATGCGCTCGAGCGCGTGCACGAGCACCGCCGACACGCGCTCGTTGTCTTCCGCGTACAGACGCGGCTTCGCGAGCTCGAGGTACCAGTCGCACAGCTCCGACCAGAAGGCGCCGTAGAGCTCGAGCGCGGCCGGCGAGAAGCGGAACGAGTCGAGCTGGCCGGTTACGGATTCGGTGAGCCGGTCGAGCCGCGACACGATCCAGCGGTCCTCGACCGTCGCGGCGGCGCCGGGGTCGGCCTCCACGGCGCCGATCCGCTGGAGGATCAGCCGCGACGCGTTCCAGAGCTTGTTGGCGAGGTCGCGCCCCTGCTTGACGCGCTCCTCGTTGAAGCGCACGTCCTGGGACGACGACATGGCCAGCAGCCCGAAGCGCAGCGCGTCTGCGCCGTAGACGTCGATCATCTCGAGCGGGTCGATGCCGGTTCCGAGCGACTTCGACATCCGCCGCCCGTCGGGAGCCTGCACCACAGAGTGGATCGGCACGTCGGTGAACGGCAGCTCGCCGGTGAGCTCCACGCCGAACATCACCATGCGCGCGACCCAGAGGAAGATGATGTCGCGCGCCGTCGAGAGGACGTCGGTCGGGTAGAAGGTGCGCAGCTCCGGCGTGTCCTCCGGCCACCCGAGCGTGGCGAACGGCCAGAGCCCGGACGAGAACCACGTGTCGAGCACGTCCGGGTCGCGCTCCCAGCCCTCGTCCTCCGGGGGCTCGGCACCCACGTAGGTCTCCTCGCCGCGGTACCAGACCGGGAGCTGGTGGCCCCACCAGAGCTGCCGCGAGATGCACCAGGGCCGGATGTTCTCGAGCCAGTCGAGGTAGACCTTGGTCCACGGCCGCTCCGGGTGGAACCGCAGGCGCCCGTCGTGGACCGCCTGCACCGCGGGCTTGGCCAGCTCCGACATGTCGCAGAACCACTGGAGCGAGATCAGCGGCTCGATCCGGCGGCCGGAGCGGTGCGAGTGCGGCACGTCGTGCACCCACGGGCGTGTGCCGGACACGAGGCCCTGCTCGCGGAGCGCCGCCACGACCGCGGCGCGCGCCTCGTCGACCTCCATGCCGCGGAACGCCTCCGGGGCGGCGTCGGTGATGCGGCCGTCCTCGCCGATCACGGTGACCTCCTCGAGCCCGTGGCGGCGGCCGATGTCGAAGTCGTTCGGGTCGTGCCCGGGCGTGATCTTCAGCGCGCCCGTGCCGAACTCCGGGTCCACGTACTCGTCGGCCAGGATCGGCAGCCGCCGCCCCACGAGCGGGAGGATCGCCGCCTCCCCCACCAGCCGCGAATAGCGCTCGTCGTCTGGGTTCACGGCGATGGCCGTGTCGGCCAGCATCGTCTCGGGACGGACCGTCGCGACGGTCACGGCGCCCGAGCCCGACTCGAGCGGGTAGTCGATCAGGTAGAGCGTGTCCTCGACCGTGCGCTGCTCCACCTCGAGGTCGGAGATCGCGGTCCGCAGGCCCGGGTCCCAGTTGACCATGTAGTTGTCACGGTGGATGTAGCCCTTCTCGTAGAGCGCCACGAAGACGCGCGTCACGGCGCGCACGTAATCGGGGTCCATCGTGAAGCGCTCGTCCTCGTAGTCGAGGGAGGCGCCGAGGCGCTTGAACTGGCCCGTGATGGTCGAGCCGTACTGCTCGCGCCACTCCCAGACGCGCTCGGCGAAGCGCTCGCGCCCGAGGTCCTCCTTCGTGAGGTCCTCCTCGGCGAGCGCCCGCTCGACCACGCGCTGGGTCGCGATGCCGGCGTGGTCGGTGCCGTAGATCCACTTGGCCCGCCTGCCGCGCATCCGCGCCAGGCGGATCAGGACGTCCTGGATCGTCCCGTTGAGCGCGTGGCCCATGTGCAGCGAGCCGGTGACGTTCGGCGGCGGGACGGCGATCGAGTAGCTCTCCGAGGGGTCGCCGCCGGGCTCGGGATGGAAGATCCCGGACTCCTCCCACAGGCGGAAGATCCGGCCCTCCACGTCGGCCGGGTCGTAGCGTGTCCGCTCGAGTCGCTCGTCGGTCATGGGCGCATCCTGCGCCGAAGGCTAGGAGCGCAGCTCGCGAGCGGCCAGAGCGGCCAGGTTCTCGACCGACTTCTGGTTGTCCTTGCCCACCTGGCCCTCCATGAGCTTGGCGAACAGCGCGCCGAGCGGGCCCATCGAGGGCTTTCCGCGGAGCGTCTGCCTGAAGCCGGTGGAGTCGCCCTCGGGAGTCAGCTCGAAGATGACGTCGAACTCGGCGGTCAGCGGCAGGCCGGTACCGCGGTGCACCTGGCGGCGCGGGGCCTCGTACTCGGTGACGGTCCAGTGCGTCTTGGCCTTCCACGGGCCGAGGATCGGGTTGACCTCGTCGTAGGTGGAGCCGGGTCTGGTCGGTCCGTCGGTGCGCGTGACCGCATCGGTGCCCTCGACCCACTCGTGGTAGCGGCTCGAGTCCGACACGAGCTCCCACACCCTGTCGGGCGGGGCCGGCACCACGGCGTAGCCGGTGACCTCCATCATGCGGGCAGCGTCTCCACGAGCCGGTGCAGCTTATCCGGGCCGCGGAGCGGAGCCCCGTGGCCGAAGAGCATCAGCTGCGGCTCGAGCGCCGCGAGCTTGCGGATCGAGCGCCGGTTCTCGGCTGGGTCCGGTGTGAGGTACGGCTTCGGCTCGCGCAGCCCGGGCAGGCCCGTGAGCACGTCCATGTTGTTGAGCACGTCGCCGAGCACGAGCACCCCGTCCGACTCGCGCCAGAACGACACGTGGCCGGCGGAGTGGCCGGGAGTGTCGAGCACCGTGAAGCCCGCGACCTCGTCACCCTCCTTGAGCGTGCGGTCGACCCGGCGCCCCGGGCCCCGGAAGATCGAGTCGTAGAAGCGCGCGACCGGATGGTCGGGCTGGCGCCGGCGGATCAGGTCGGGGTTCTCGGCAGCGTCGGCGTCGTGCTCGCCCACCCAGAAGGGGATGTTCAGCGTCTCGCAGATCTCCTTGCTCGCACCCTGGTGGTCCGGGTGGGCGTGCGTGATGGCGTGCGCCGTGACCGGCCGGCCGCGGAGCTGTCGCAGGATGCGCCGGCCGGCGTGGCGGCTGGCGGCGTCGACCAGAACGTCGTCGAGGAGGAAGACGTTGATGCCGTTGGGCGGGAACCCGGAGAGCTGCCAGACGCCTGGGGCTAGTTCCTTCACGGCGCGGGAACCTATCCGACCATGGAAACCGATCCCGGCAAGCTCCTTGCCGCAATCAGGTACATGACGCTCGCGACCGCGGACGAGGACGGCAGGCCGTGGGCCTCGCCCGTCTGGTTCGCCGCGCCGGCCGCGGACGAGCTGCTCTGGGTCTCGGACCCGAGCGCGCGCCACTCGCGCAACATCGCCGCCCGGCCCGAGGTCGCGATCGCCGTCTTCGACTCGACGGTCGCCGAGGGCGACGCCTGGGGCCTCTACATGGAGGCGACGGCCGCCGAGACCGACGCGGCCGCCGTCGGCAGGTTCGACGAGGACTGGACGATCGAGGACGTGACCGCGCCGGCGAAGCACCGGCTCTACGCGGCGAACGTGCGGCGCTGGTGGGTGCTCGGCCCGCGCGACGAGCGGATCGAGGTGCGCCCGGGCTAGGGTCGCGGACCATGAACCTCGACCCGCGCGAGCTGCTCGCCTCGATCCGCTACATGACCCTCGCGACCGTCGGCGCCGACGGGCGTCCCTGGGCCTCGCCGGTCTGGTACGCCGCGCCGGCGCCGTCGGAGCTGCTCTGGGTCTCGCAGCCGGGCGCGCGCCACTCGCGCAACATCGCGAACCGGCCCGAGGTGGCCATCGTGATCTTCGACTCCACCGTCCCGAACGAGGACGCCCAGGCCGTCTACATGGAGGCGACCGCCTCCCAGACCGGCGAGGGCGTCGAGCGGCTCTCGGCGGCGTCGGTGTCGGCCGGCGGCGAGCCCTGGACAGCCGCCGAGGTCACCGGCTCAGCGAAGCACCGCCTCTACCGAGCCGACGTCACGCGCTGCTGGATGCTGGGCGCGGAGGAAGAGCGGGTGGAGGTGAAGCTCGTCTAGGCGGCGCCGGTCGAGCGGGTGGCACACAGCACACTCTGCCCGCCGAGCGAAGCGAGAGCGGAGCAGAGGAAATGTGTGACAGGACCCGCGAGCAGAGACGCTAGGCGGACTCGGCCTGCTGCTCGCCCGGCTCCTCGGGAGCCGCCTCGGTCACCAGGGTGGGCTTCAGGCCCTTCTCGATCGTCTCCTTGGTGACCACGCACTTCTTCACGTCCCGGCGCGAGGGCAGCTCGAACTGCACGTCGAGCAGCGTCTCCTCGAGGATCGAGCGCAGCCCGCGAGCGCCGGTCTCGCGGGAGAGCGCCTTGTCGGCGATCGCCCCGAGCGAGTCCTCGGCGAAGACGAGCTCGATGCCGTCGAACTGGAAGAAGCGCTGGAACTGCTTCACGAGGGCGTTGCGCGGCTCGGTGAGAATCGTGACCAGGTCCTCGCGGGTCAGCTGGTGGATCACCGAGCAGACCGGCAGGCGCCCGATGAACTCCGGGATCAGCCCGTACTCCACGAGGTCCTCGGGCAGCACGCGCTCGAACAGCTCGCCCGTGTCCTTGTTGTGCTTGGACCGCACCGAGGCGCCGAAGCCCACGCCCTTGTGGCCGATGCGCCGCTCGACCACGCGGTCGAGGTCTGCGAACGCCCCGCCGCAGATGAAGAGGATGTTCGTCGTGTCGATCGTGAGGAACTCCTGGTGGGGGTGCTTGCGGCCCCCCTGCGGCGGGACCGAGGCGACGGTGCCCTCCAGGATCTTCAGGAGCGCCTGCTGGACGCCCTCGCCCGACACGTCGCGCGTGATCGACGGGTTGTCCGCCTTGCGCGCGATCTTGTCGACCTCGTCGATGTAGATGATCCCGGTCTC
>JAFGJG010000192.1 GCA_016929195.1 Thermoleophilaceae bacterium | reverse complement strand
AGCAGAAGAAGCAGATCCAGGAAGGAGCTACACGCTATGCGTCAGCGAATGCGGGCAAGAAGATCTCATCAAGCGCGGGCGCGAACAACCGGGGCGACCTTGCCATCTGGTTCGTCGGCAGGCCGTTCCCCGAGGGATTCATCGGCTGCGCCGGGGTCTTCCGCTAGCATGACGGCCGTACGGTTCGAGGTCATCGACGGCCTGGTCGTCGTGCCGGTCGTTGTCTGGGGACCCGCCGGCGTGGGCTACAGGTTCCGCTTCGTGCTCGACACCGGCACCGCTCGAACGATGCTGTCCGACTTGAGCGCATCGTTGCTCGGCTTCTCTCCATCCGACGCGACCCGCCGGTCACGCGTGACCTCGGTCTTGGGAGCCGAAGTCGGCTACATGGCGCGCGCTACACGGATCCACGCGCTTGGATGGGAGCGCGACGACGTCGAAATCGCCTGCCACGGCTTCGCGCCGGGCGCGAACGTCGCCGGCCTGCTCGGCGGGCACTTCTTCGCGGGCCTGCGGCTGGTGATCGACTATGGAGCCGGAACCGTCGAGTTGTCGGAATCCGGCCGGAGCCCCGGCCCGGGATGTGAAGCCGGTCGGCACTCCACGCCATCGCTTGCGGATCGAGCACAGCGTCCCCGGGGAACCTGCGATCCACGTTCCTGCCGGACTTCGCATTTGCGCTCACGGAGAAGGGGCGCGGGAAGCTCCGCAACCACCTCCCGCGCGTGTTCACCGAGCACGGCGCGGTATCAGTGCCCCTGTCGAACACAGAGGACGCCCGCGCCGTCGACCTTGCGCCAGAGAGACGACGAGCCGCGCTCCGAGAGTCGCACGACGACGATCGACGAAGCACGCACGTCGAGCGGAATCGGCCCGCGGGGACAACCCACGGGAAGACCGGGGGGGTGTTCGGTTCGACCGAGCGATACTCGTCTGGTATCGTGCACGTCGTGGTCGGCAGGCGTCACGCTGCGCCGCGCACGAGTTTCCGGCGAGCCTCGGTGTGCTGCCTCAGCACTGGGTCGTCGCGGACGATCGGCTCTGGATGCGGAACCTGGCGGTGTTCTTCGACGTCTTCGGTGCCGCCATGTTCGGGTTCCTCGGCCCCGTCTTCGTCGGGCTCGGTGGCTGGACGGATGATGGCTCGATCTTGACGGCAGGAATCGCCACGACGGCGGTGGGGGGCGCGCTCCTGCTGGCCGGCATCCCGCTGTGGCTGCTGTGGCCCGGGCGCGCCGAGCGCATCGATTCCGGGGCCGGTGTGGCCATCGACCGGGTCGGACCGTGGTTCGCCTTCGGCGGATCTGCGCCCGCAGCCGGCTTGGCCCTTGGCGCCCACTGGGCCGTCCGGTAGCCAGGAAGCCATGCGGCACCCGACATCCGGTGCTCACGTCGCGAGCCGCAGCGGACGACGGGGCACCAGGTCTGGAGCTACGAGGGGCAGCGCCCGTACACGATCAAGCCCGCGCCTTGACAGCCTTCGTTCGCGGTCGGGTCGTCGCAGACGGCATACCATCCCTCACCGAGGCTGCCGGGGGCTCGACACTCGATGTCGCAGCTTCCGCAATCCGCCAGGCAGATCCGGTCGCCCCGGCACGACACCCACTCGGTTCCGCCACGGCACGTTGGCTGGCAGTCGACGCAAAGACCGTCATGGTCGAGCGCGAGGCCCAGGTGGACACGCTCACAGCCGTTGGGCATGGTCCAGCCGTCGCACGTGCACACGGGATCGTAGAGGAAGAAATCGCATGAGATGGGGCGTGCGGTGCACACGCCCACGGCATCCGGGTCGCAGCTGTGGATATCACAGACGTACTCCGACAGACCGGGCCCCGTTTCGCCGCAGTCACCGGGCCGACAGGAGTACCACGCGTCCGGCGGGACATCATCGGCCTCCCCGACACCATCGTCGTTGCCGGCTTCGGCATCCCCACCAGGCCGATCTTCATCGCCATCCGCGCCAGCGTCTGCGTCGCCATCTCCGGCGGCGTCTGCGGCGTCAGGATCGGAAACCGCCACGTGGCAGGCGGACGACCCGGAAGCCGCGAGCGCCACCGCGCTCGGCAGGATGAGAGCGACTGAGTAGCGCCGGACGAGCCAATCCACGACCACAGGCTAGCACGCGACATCTGCCCCGACCAGGCAACGGCCGGAATCGCCGGGTTCGGCATCCGTTCCACGACCGCGGCAATGGTCGCGTCCCGTTGGGGACGCTTCGGGTCGGAGACGGTGACCTTGGCCGAACCGGTGTCGGCGCATCCGCCTGCGTGACGCCTCGCCGGGCCCGACGCCCCGCGTCGTTCAAAACCTTTGATCTTCGGCCGGGAAGAGGCGATAAGCGGGCCGACGGTGTGCCGGTCGCCGGGGCGACGGGCGCACGGGACGAGGTCGGAGCATGACGGACCGGGGCCGGCCGACGACCGGCGGTGGATGGACGCCCGAGGACCGGGCGGCGCTCGAGGGAGCGCCCCGGATCCCGCGGACCATCCAGGAACTCCTCACCCGCTTCGAGGCCGCGCAGCTCGAGCAGGTCGCCCTGCAGTGGCAGGACGACGGGTCGTGGCGCGAGCTGTCCTACCGCGCGCTCCTCGACCGGGTGCGGGACCTGGCGGCGGCCCTCCGATCGCTCGGCCTCGGCCGGGGCGACCGGGTGGCGCTGCTCGCGGAGAACCGGCCCGAATGGCTCGTCGCCTACCTGGCCGTCACCTCGATCGGGGCGGCCACGGTCAACCTGGACGTCTTCTGGTCGGCCCGGGAGCTCGGGGCGGTGCTGGTCGCCTCCGAACCACGCCTGGTCTGCACCTCGAACCGGTTCGTCGACAAGATCGCCGCGGCGCGGGACCGGCTGCCGACGCTCGAGCACATCGTCCTGTTCGACGGGAACCCGGCGCTGCTCCCGGACCCGGAGGCCGGCGTCGACGAGCGCTTCGCCGGGCGGCCCTTCGTCCCGTTCGACGGGCTCTGCCGGGCCGGCGCCCGCCGACGGGCCGCCGGCGCCGCGGGCCTCGAGACCGCGGAGGTCGCTCCGGACGACACCGCCACCGTCATCTTCCTGTCGACCGGCCTGGGCGTCGAGCTCACGCATCGCAGCATCATGGCCAACCACGAGGGTTTCCTGCCGCTGATGGGCGGCCGGGCCTGCTGCGGGCGACGCTGGCTGTCGCTGCTCCCGTTCCATCACGCCTGGCCCCTGGTGCAGGGCTTCCTGTTCCCGGTGCTGACCTACGGCCGCCTGGTGCTTGCGCCGAGCCCCAAGCTCGACGACGTGCTGGGCGCGCTCAAATCGCAGCGCATCGACTACCTGCAGCTCGTGCCGTCCGTCGTGGAGCGGCTCTACGAGCACCTCGGACAGCGGGCGAAGCAGGACGGCCTGTTCGCGGGGCTCGAGCTGCCCGCCGCGGCCGGCCTGCCCGAGCGTTTCGCGGCGGTGCGCCGGCACCCGGAGCGCCGCGCCCGGCTCGACGCGCTGCTGGAGGCGCTCGGCCTCCCGGGCGTAGAGTGCATCTGGAGCGCCGGGGCGCACCTCTACCTGGGCGCGGCCACGGAGCTCAAGGCCCTCGGCATCGACGTGCTGGACGCCTACGGCCTGACCGAGGCTTCGCCCGCGATCTGCCACTCCACGCGGCGCTGGAACAAGCTGGGCTCGGCGGGGCGCGTGCTGCCGAACCTCGAGGTCCGGATCGACCGGCCCGACCACTGGGGCAACGGCCAGATCCTCTGCCGGGGCCCGCACGTCATGGGCGGCTACTTCCGGGATCCCGAGCGGACGCGGTCGGTGATCGATGCGGATGGCTGGCTGCATACCGGCGACGTGGGGGTGCTGGACGAGGGGGGCTACCTCTACATCACCGGCCGGTGCAAGAACATGGTCGTCACGCCGGGCGGCAAGAACGTCTACCCGGCCGAGCTCGAGGCGGCCATCGGGCAGAGCCCGTTCGTGGCCGACTGCGTCGTGGTCCCGCGCATCGAGGGGCGCACGGAGTTCCCGTACGCGGTGATCCGGGTCGCCCTGCCGGCCCTGGCCGCGCGCGAGGCCGCGGAGGGCCGTCGCTACGGCGAGGCCGAGCTGCGCGCCCTGGTGCAGGCGGAGCTGCAGCGGACCACGACCGGCCTGGCGCACTACAAGCTGCCGCGGGACTTCGAGCTGACCTTCGAGGCGCTGGACGCCCGGGCCCTGCGGGAACGCCCGCTCCGCTTCGAGGAGCCCCAGCCCGCGGGGTCGCTGCTCGGGCGGACTCCGCTCCCCGCGGGCGGGCGCGCGGACGACGCCGTCCCGGCGACGGAGCAGGACGGGGCCGGGGCGGTGGACCCCGCGCTGCTCACCCGGGCCATCGCCGGCTACCTCTGCCGGGAGATCGCCCGCGTCGCCGAGTTCGAGCCCGATCGGGTGGACCTCGGCATGAGCTTCTTCGGCTACCTCAGCTCGCTCGACATCGTCGCCGTCTCGACGAACATCGAGCACCAGGCCGGCATCAAGCTCTACCCGCCGGTGCTGTTCGAGCACATCGACGTGCGCTCGCTCGCGGCGTACTTCGCACGGGTGTTCCCCGCCGAGTTCCTGGCGCTGCTCGGGGACGAGCTGCCGGCCCTGGCCGACCGGACCGCGAAGTCGGACCTGGGCCGACCGAGCCCGGCGCCGTCCGGCGTCGAGCGCCCGAGCGGCGTCCGGACGCGGCGCGCATCGGCCGCGGAGGAGCCGGTGGCCATCGTCGGGGCCGCCGCGATCCTCCCCGGCTCTCCCGACCTCGAGACGTACTGGGCCAACCTCGAGGCGGGTGCGGACCTGATCACCGAGATCCCCGCCGACCGCTTCGACTGGCGGGCCTACTGGGGCGACCCGCTGGCCGAGCCCAACAAGATGAACACGCGCTGGGGTGGATTCGTCGCGGACCTCGACAAGTTCGACGCGCGGTTCTTCCGCATCGCGCCCAAGGAGGCCCGCGGGATGGACCCCCAGCACCGGCTGTTCCTCGAGACGGTCTGGGCGGCCCTCGAGGACGCCGGGCAGCGACCCTCGCAGCTCGCGGGCCGGGACGTCGGGGTCTTCGCGGGGCTCGCCGCGTGCGACTACGCCGAGGTGCTCCGCGCGGCCTCGCCCGAGGTCGGCACGCACGCGTACTCCGGCGTCTCGCCGTCGATGCTCGCCAACCGCGTCTCCTACCTGCTCGGCGTGCACGGCCCCAGCGAGGCGGTGGACACGGCCTGTTCGAGCGCCCTGGTGGCGCTCCACCGCGCCCGGCTGGCCCTCCTGCGGGGCGAGTGCGAGCTGGCGATCGCCGGCGGCGTGAACGCGCTGATCACGCCCGAGTTCTTCATCTCCTTCTCCCGGGCCGGGATGCTCTCCCCGGACGGCCGCTGCCGTTCGTTCTCCAGCGCGGCCAACGGCTACGTGCGCGGCGAGGGCGTCGGCGCCGTGGTGCTCAAACCACTGCGCGCGGCTCGCGAGAACGGCGACCACGTCTACGCCGTGATCCGCAGCTCGGCGATCAACCACGGCGGCCGCGCCAGCTCCCTGACCGCGCCGAACCCCGCGGCGCAGGCGCGGCTGCTGGTGGCCGCCTACGAGGAGGCCGGCATCCCGCCGCAGTCGGTGAGCTACATCGAGGCCCACGGCACGGGCACGTCCCTCGGCGACCCGATCGAGGT
>JAFGJG010000032.1 GCA_016929195.1 Thermoleophilaceae bacterium | reverse complement strand
GGCGCCCGCGGCGGCCCCCCGCGGCGGGGCGGTCGCGCTCCCGCGGGTGTTCCAGGCGCCGTTCGCACGCACGCTGCGGACTCGCACGAGCGGGGTCATGGGCGCGCTGCTCGCAGGCCGCGGCTGGATCGTCCTGATCGGCGTGCTGCTCGCCGGGATCGTCTTCTTCAACGTCGACCTGCTCCGGATGAACCGCGAGATCGCGGTCACGGCCGAGAAGAGCACGGCGCTCAAGCGCGAGAACGCCCGCCTGCGCCAGCAGGCCGCGCTGCTCGGCTCGAGCGAGCGCATCCAGGCTGCCGCCGCCGGCCTCGGCATGGTCCTTCCGGGGGCCGGAGACGTGCGCTACCTGAAGGCCAATCCCCAGTTCGACGCCCGCAAGGCCGCCCGCAGCATCGTCGAGCCCAGCGACGTGGCCGCCCTGGCGGCCCCCGTCCTGACCGAGCCGCCGCCCGCCGCCATCACCCCCACGACTCCGAGCACCACGGACCCGGCCGCAGCCGTGCCGGAGACGCCCACCCCGACCGACCCCGCGGCAACGGCGCCCACCACGACGACGACCGATCCGGCCGTGCCGGCGCCCACGGAGACGGCGACGCCCACCGCGGCTGCGCCCGAGGGCGGCGCGGTGGCACCGACCACGACCACCGCTCCCTAGGCGTGCGGCTGGTCGAGCGCAGGATCGGGCTGCTCTTCGCCGTCTTCCTGGCTCTGCTCGCGATCGCGGCCCTCCGCGCGGTCTGGATCGGCACGGTGCGGGCCGGCTCGCTCAGCGAGCGGGCCGCGACCCAGCAGGAGGAGAACCTCGCGGTCAGCGCCAAGCGCGGCACGATCTTCGACCGCAACGGCCTCGAGCTGGCCGTCTCCGAGGACGCGATCACGGTGTTCGCCAACCCGTTCCTCATCAAGAGCCCGGCCAAGGTGGCGGCGAAGCTGGCGCCGCTGATCGCCCTGCCCGAGGACGACCTGCTGCGGAAGCTCTCCGACCGTGAGCGCGGGTTCGTCTACCTCAAGCGCAAGATGGACGCCTGGCGGGGCCACCGGATCGAGAGCCTGAAGATCGAGGGGATCGGGACGCTCACCGAGCCGAAGCGCTCATACCCGCAGGGCTGGCTGGCGGCGCAGGTGCTGGGCAACGTCGGCATCGACAACGACGGGCTCTCGGGCCTCGAGTACTCCCGCGACGAGGACCTGCGCGGCACCGACGGGGAGCGGCGCCTCGTGAAGGACGCGCTCGGGGAGCCCGTGAGCATGGTGGAGGTGAAGCGCTCCTCGCCGGGCGAGGATCTCCACCTCACGATCGACGCCGCGATCCAGGAGCGCACGGAGCAGGTGCTCGGCGAGGTGGGCTCCACCTGGCAGCCGAAGGGCGCCACGGCGCTCGTCCTCGACCCGCGCAGCGGCGCGGTGCTCGCGCTCGCGAACTGGCCGCGCGTGGACGCCAACGACCCCGGCGGCTCGCCGGCGTGGGCGCGGCGCGACCGCTCGGTGGGCGACAACTACGAGCCTGGCTCCACCTTCAAGGCGTTCACGGTGGCCGGGGCGCTCCAGGAGCGCCTGATCGAGCCGGACACGCCCTTCGACCTGGCGCCGCAGATCCGCGTCGCGGACCGGGTGGTCGGCGAGGCGCACGACCGCGGCCGCGTCACGCTCACGACCTCCGAGATCCTCGCCCAGTCCTCCAACGTGGGGGCGGTGACGATCGGCCTCAAGCTCGGATCGCGCCATTTCGACCACTGGGTGCACCGGTTCGGGTTCGGAAGGCCGACCGGCATCGAGCTGCCCGGCGAGCAGCAGGGCATCGTGCCCGGCTGGCGCGAGTACTCGGGATCATCGATCGGCAACCTCCCGATCGGCCAGGGCCTGGCGGTCACGCCGATGCAGATGGCCAAGGCCTACACCGCGATCGCGAACCACGGCCTGATGCGCTCGCCCTACATCGTCGAGGGCGACCGGAAGCCGGGACGGCGCGTCCTGTCGCGCGACACCGCAGACGAGGTCTCGAAGATGCTCGAGGGCGTGCTCGGCCCGGGCGGCACCGCGCAGGAGGCGCAGGTCGAGGGCTACGAGCTGGCCGGCAAGACGGGAACCGCCGAGAAGCCCGACGGCAAGGGCGGCTACTCGAAGACGAAGTTCGTGGCCTCGTTCATCGGCTACGCCCCGGCGCGCGACCCGCGCCTGCTCGTGGCCGTGATGGTGGACGAGCCCCAGGGCGACATCTACGGCGGCACGGTGGCCGCGCCGGCCTTCGAGAGCATCGCCGAGTTCGCGCTGCCGTACCTGCGGATCCCGCCGGGGTAGGCGAACCGTCCTGGGTTTCGGTTGCAGGGCAACCACACGGCAGGACGCTCAAACAGGAAGGCGCACGGGAGCCGCCCCTCACCGCCTGCTGTTCGTCACATCGTTGTGCGCCGTGTAGGCGAAGCGTCCTGACTTTCGGTTGCAGGGCAACCACAGGGCAGGACGCTTGAGGGGGCGGGCTAGCCGGGCGGCGGATCGTCGCCGAGCGAGGCGCGAATGCGGCGCTGCGCGTCGCGGACCGCCTGCGCGGCCTGCTCGGCCGCGAACAGCTCGGCCTCCACGCGGGCGAGACGGGCCTCCACGGTGCTCCGGCGCCAGCTCTCGGTCTCGAGCTGGCTCCGCAGCGAGCGCAGCTCGTGGTCGCTGTGCTCCGCCTCGGCGCGGGCGCGGACGGTGTCCGTCTCTGCCTCGGTCAGCTTCGTGCGGAGCACCTCGAGCTCCATGGTCCGCGCCTCGACCTCCATCCGCGCGGTGGCCAGCTCGCGCTGGTACTCGCGTGCCCGGGCGAGCGCGTCCTCGAGGCGCGGGCCGAGGTCCGAGAGCTCTTCGTCGAGCGCCTGCGGCTGCGGGGTCGGCGCGACCGGCGGCTCCTCGGCGGCGGGCGGCTCCGGTGCGGCGGGATCCTCCACGGCCTCGAGCTCACCGTGCGGGGCGGGGAGCGGCAGCCGGCCGATCAGCTCGTCGAGCGCGGTGCTGCTCGCCACGGCGGCGAGCGTCTTCTGGCCGCTGAGCCCGGGCAGCATGGCCGCCGTGGCCGCGTCCGTGGGGTCGGCCACCGCCAAGACGAGGCGCGGCCCCGCCCAGCCGACCGGCACGCAGCGGTGCTGGCGCGCGGCCTGGGGCGCGACGAGGTTGGCGGCCGCCGGGTCCACGTCGTAGACCTCCAGGTCCAGGAAGGGCAGCCCGTGGCGCTCGGCGCGCGCGTGAGCCAGCTGGTCCTCCGTGATCGCGCCGGTCTCCAGGAGGACGCCGTCCATCGTCGCTCCGGGGCTGCGCGCGGCGCGCACCGCCTGTTCCACGGTCGCCCTGTCGGCGAAGCCGAGGTCGACGATCACGTCGCTGAGGAAGCCCTCGCGCCCGCCGGGCCGGCTCGGCGGGGTGATCCCCCTGCCGTGGGGGCCGATTGACGGGAGCGGCAGCGCGCTCACGCCCCGCCCCGGCATCGGGCCAGTGGATTCGCGCACGGCTCGGCCAGCCGTCGCGCCAGACACGGTGGCGCGCTCACAGCTACCTCATCGGCGGGACGACGTCCCGGGGTGAGCTTTTCGCCCCGAAGACGACAGAAAGCGCAGGTACCCTCCGCCCACCTTGACCCTTCGCGAGCTGATGGGGAATGGGGCACCGGAGGTCGAGATCTCGGGCCTCGCGTATTCCAGCCAGAGCGTCACGCCGGGGACGCTCTTTTTCTGCGTGCCCGGGTTCCGTGCGGACGGGCACGACTTCGCCCCCGAGGCGGTCGAGCGCGGCGCCGCCGCCCTGGTGGCCCAGCGCCCCCTGGGGCTCGGGGTGCCGGAGCTGCTCGTGGACGACGTGCGGGCCGCGATGGGCCCCGCCGCCGCCCGCTTCTACGGCGACCCGACGGCCGAGCTCGACGTGGTGGGGATCACCGGGACGAACGGCAAGACGACCACGGCGTTCCTCGTGCGCCACCTGCTCGAGGCCGCCGGCCGCGGCTGCGGGCTGCTCGGCACGGTCAAGCGGGTGATCGGCGGGATCGAGGAGGAGGTCGAGCGCACCACGCCGGAGGCGATCGACCTCCAGGCGACCTTCCGGCGGATGTTGGACGCCGGCGACGCGGCCTGCGCCATGGAGGTCTCCTCCCACGCGCTGGAGCTCGGCCGGGTGGCCGGGATCCGCTTCGCGTGCCGGGTGTTCACCAACCTCACGCAGGACCACCTCGACTTCCACCCGACGATGGAGGACTACTTCGCCGCCAAGCGGCGGCTGTTCGGCGGCCCGGGCCCGGCGATCGTCAACGTGGACGACCCCTGGGGCCGGCGGCTGGCCGCGGACGTGGAGGCGGTCACGTTCGCCGTCGAAGCGGAGGCCGACTACCGGGCGCGCGACGTGCGCTTCGATCTGACCGGCTCGACCTTCACCTGCGAGACGCCGGAGGCCACGCTCGACCTGCGCGCGCCGCTGCCGGGCCTGTTCAACGTCCAGAACGTGCTCGCCGCGGTGGCGGCCGCGCGGGCGCTCGGCGTGCCGCTCGAGACGATCGCGGAGGCCCTGCCCGGGTTCGGGCGCGTGCCGGGGCGCTTCGAGCCGGTGGACGAGGGGCAGGAGTTCGGGCTGCTCGTGGACTACGCCCACACCCCGGACTCGCTCGAGAACGTCCTGCGCGCGGCCCGCGAGATCACGACGGGCCGCCTGGTGGCGGTGTTCGGCGCCGGCGGCGACCGCGACCGCACCAAGCGCCCGCTGATGGGCGACGCCGCGCGCCGCCTCGCCGACCGCGTGATCGTCACGTCGGACAACCCCCGCAGCGAGGACCCCGAGCGGATCATCGACGAGGTGATGAAGGGGGCCGGCGACGGCGCCGAGCGCGAGGCCGACCGCCGCCGGGCGATCGCGATGGCGGTCGAGGCCGCGGAGCCCGGCGACGTGGTCGTGGTCGCGGGCAAGGGCCACGAGCAGGGCCAGGAGTTCGAGAACGGGCGCAAGGAGCCGTTCGACGACGTGACGGTCGCCCGCGAGGCGCTGCGCGCGCGGGCGGGGGCGCGCCCGTGATCGACCTGGCTCCGGCGCGGCTCGCCGCGGCGGCGGGCGCGAGGCTCGCGGCGGGCGACCCGGACGGGCCCGGCCCGCGGCGCGTGGTGATCGACTCGCGCGACCTCGGGCCCGGCGACCTCTTCGTGGGGCTGCCCGGCGAGAGCGTCCACGGCGGCGAGTTCGCAGCGGCCGCGATCGAGGCCGGCGCGTGGGGAGTGCTCGTGGACCCCGGACACGCGCCGGCCAGCGGGACCGCGCTCGTGGCCGACGACCCGCTGGCCGCGCTCGGAGAGCTGGCGCGCTCGTGGCGGCGCGAGCTCGGATGCCGCGTGGTCGGGATCACGGGCTCCACCGGCAAGACCTCGACCAAGGACATCCTGGCCGCGCTCCTCGCCCCGCACGTGAGGACGCACGCCAGCCGCGAGAACCTGAACACCGAGATCGGGCTCCCGCTCTCGCTGCTCGAGGCCCCGCGCGGCACCGAGGTGGCGGTGCTGGAGATGGCGATGCGAGGGGAGGGGCAGATCGCCGAGCTCGCCGCGATCGCCGAGCCGGACGTCGGCGTGATCGTGAACGTCGGGCCGGTGCACCTCGAGCTGCTCGGCACCGTCGAGCGGGTCGCGGCCGCCAAGGCGGAGCTGATCCGCGACCTCCGGCCCGGCGCCGCCTGCGTGCTGCCCGCCTCCGAGCCGCTGCTCGACGGCCACCGCCGCGACGATCTCGACACCTGGACGTTCGGCCCCGCCGGGGAGGTGATGCTGCTGGCGATGAGCGGCGACCGCGCCGAGATCGAGGCGCGCGGGCGCACGATCGAGCTCGAGCTGCCATTCGCGGAGCCGCACAACCTGCTCAACACGCTCGCCGCCGTGGCCGCCGCGGAGGCGCTCGGGGTGCGGGTGAGCGGCCGCGTGGACGTGCGCTTCTCGTCGCTCAGGGGCGAGCTGGTCGAGCTTCCTGGCGGGGTGGTGGTCGTGAACGACTGCTACAACGCCAACCCGATGTCGATGCGAGCAGCCCTCGATCATCTCGCCGAGAGCCCGGCGGAGCGGCGGATCGCCGTGCTCGGCCTGATGGCCGAGCTGGGCGACGGCGCGGACGCGTATCACCGCGAGATCGGCGCCCACGCGGCCGAGCGGGGTATCGACGTGCTCGTGCCCGTCGGCCGGGAGGCGCTCGGCTACCTGGAGGGCTTCCACGGCGAGGCCCACCCGGTCGCGAGCCCCGAGGAGGCCGGCGCGCTCCTTGAGGAGGTGGCGCGCCCGGGTGACCGGGTGCTCGTCAAGGGCTCGCGCTCGGCGGGCCTGGAACGCGTCCTCGCCTGATGCTCGGCGAGATCCTGATCGGGGGCATGACGTCCCTCTTCATCTGCATGTTCCTCGGGCCGCGCTTCATCGAGTTCCTGCGGGAGAAGGAGTTCGGCCAGCAGATCCGCGAGGAGGGCCCGGCCGGGCACCACGGCAAGGCCGGCACGCCGACGATGGGCGGGCTGGCGATCTTCCTGGCCATCTGCGTGCCGTTCCTGATCCTCTCCGAGTACCGGGCGGCGAGCATGGTCGTGCTCGCCACGGCGGTCGTGATGTCCGGGCTCGGCTTCGCCGACGACCTGATCAAGCTCCGCCACAGGCGCTCGCTGGGCGTCTCCGGGCGGACGAAGCTGGTCGTGCAGGCGCTGACGGCGATCGCGCTCTGGCTCGCGGTGACCGAGTGGGTCGGCATCACGGACACCCTGCGGCTGCGCCCGGTGGACGCCTCGATCGACCTCGGCCTGCTCTACCCGGTGCTGATCTTCCTGGTGCTCGCCGGCTCCACGAACGGCGTGAACCTCACGGACGGCCTCGACGGCCTCGCCGCGGGCTGCTGCGCGATCGTCTTCCTCACCTTCACGGCGATGACGTTCATCACCAAGGGCGAGGAGGACCTGGCGCTCCTGTGCGCCTGCCTCGTTGGCGCCTGCGTGGGCTTTCTCTGGTTCAACTCGTTCCCGGCATCCGTGTTCATGGGGGACACCGGCTCGCTCGGGCTGGGGGGCGCGATCGCCGCGCTGGCCGTGGTCACGAAGACCGAGGTTCTGCTGCTCGTGATCGGCGGCATCTTCGTGATCGAGGCGCTGTCGGTGGTGATCCAGGTGATCGCGTTCCAGCGCTTCCGCAAACGGGTCTTCCTGATGGCGCCGGTCCACCACCATTTCGAGCTGATGGCGTGGTCGGAGACCAAGATCATCCTGCGCTTCTGGATCGTCGCGGCGATCTGCGCCGCGATCGGGTTCACCCTCTACCAGCAGTCGATCCCGTGACCCGATGAGCTCCGCGCGGCCCCCGCTGCCCCCGGGGCCGTACCTCGTCGTCGGCCTGGCGCGCTCCGGGCGCGCGGCGGTGGAGATGCTGCGCCCGCACGGCGAGGTGATCGCCACCGACAGCGGGAGCCCCGAGCCGCCGCCCGCGGTGGAGTCCCACCTGGGGACCGACGGCGTGGCGCTGCTCGACCGCGTGGCCTGTGTGGTGAAGAGCCCCGGCGTGCCCGGCGAGGCGCCGGTCGTGGCCGCCGCGCGCGAGCGCGGGCTGGCCGTGCTGGGCGAGCTGGAGCTGGCCTGGCGGCTGCTGCCGAACCGCTTCGTGGCCGTGACCGGGACGAACGGCAAGACCACGACGGCGGAGCTGCTCGGAGCGATCCATCGCGCCGCCGGGCTGGACGTGGCCGTGGCGGGCAACGTGGGCACGCCGCTGTCCTCGCTCGCGGGCACGCTCGACCCGGGCGCCGTGGTGGTCTGCGAGGCGTCGAGCTTCCAGCTCGAGGACGCGGACGGGTTCGCGCCGGAGACCGCGCTGCTGCTGAACCTCGAGGAGGACCATCTCGACCGGCACGGCACGTTCGAGGCCTACCGGGACGCGAAGCTGCGCATCTTCGCCCGCCAGTCCGAGGAGGACGCGGCGGTCGTGCCGGCGGGGCTGGAGCCGGGCGGGCGCGGCCGGCGGGTCACCTTCGGCCCGGCCGGGTCGGACCTCGCGGTGGCGAACGGGGCGCTCGCCTGGCGCGGCGAGCCCCTCATGGACACGGCCGACGTCCGCCTGCGCGGTGCGCACAACCTCGAGAACGCGATGGGCGCGGCCGCGGCGGCGCTGGCGTCGGGCCTGGACGCCGCGCCCGTGGCCGCGGCGCTCCGCACCTTTGCGGGCGTGCCGCACCGGCTCGAGGAGGTGGCCACCCGCGACGGCGTGCTCTACGTGAACGACTCGAAGGCCACGAACGTGTCCGCCGCCCGGCGCGGGATCGAGGCGTTCGACGGCGGGGTGCACGCGATCCTCGGCGGCAGCCTCAAGGGAGGCGGGTTCGAGGGCCTGCGCGAGCCGGTGAGCGCCCGCTGCCGCACGTGCTACCTCGTGGGGGAGGCGGCGGACAGGCTCGAGGCGGACCTCGCCGGCACCGTGCCGCTCGTCCGCTGCGGCGACCTCGGCACGGCCGTGGCCGAGGCCACGTCCGCGGCGCGGGCCGGCGAGGTAGTGCTGCTCTCGCCGGCATGTGCCAGCTACGACCAGTACCGGGACTTCGAGGAGCGCGGGGAGCATTTCCGTCGGCTGGTGACGCGAGCATGATTCCGCGTGTCGGCGTCGAAGCCAGACCGGATGCCTGCGCGTGCCGCCCGCAAGCGCCCGATCGAGTACTCGATCCTCTACACGGCCACGCTGTGCCTGCTGGCGTTCGGCGCGGTCATGGTCTACTCGGCCAGCTCGGCCGAGTCGCTCCTGAACGGGTCGAACGACCCGTCCATGTACCTGAAGCGCTACGTGATCTTCGGGCTCGCCGGGCTCGTTGTGCTGCACGCCGCCTCGAAGCACGGCCTGAGGGTCATCAAGGCGATCACGCCCCTGCTGCTCGGCGCATCGTTCCTCCTGACGATCGCCGTGATGCTGCCCGGCGTCGGGGTGGAGGTGAACGGCGCCACGCGGTGGCTCGGCGCCGGGCCGATCCAGTTCCAGCCGTCCGAGCTCCTGAAGCTCGCCCTCGTGCTCTACGCGGCCCAGCTGCTGGCCGCGCGCCCGCGCAGCGTCCGGACGGTCGGAGGCCTGTGCAAGCCGCTCCTGATCGTGGTCGGGCTGGCCTGCGCGCTGCTGCTCAAGCAGCCCGACATGGGCACGGCCATGGTCATCTGCTTCGCGATCGGGGCGCTGCTGATCGCCGCCGGCACGCCCACCCGCACGCTGGCAACGATCGCGCTCGCGCTTGCCGGCCTCGCCCTGATCGTGGCGATCGCCGAGCCGTACAGGCGCGCGCGGCTCACGTCGTTCCTGGATCCGTTCTCCGACGCGGGGGACAGCGGCTTCCAGGCGGTGCAGGCGCTCACGGCGCTCGGCTCGGGCGGGCTCTTCGGCGTGGGCCTCGGCGAGTCGGTGCAGAAGATCTTCTACCTGCCCGAGGCGCACACGGACATGATCCTGGCGATCATCGGCGAGGAGCTAGGGCTCGTCGGGATCCTGGCCGTGATCTCCCTCTACGGGATGATCGCCTACGCCGGGCTCCGCACCGCGAAGCTCGCGCGCGACCTGCACTCGCGCCTGCTGGCCGCCGGGATCACGTCGCTGATCCTCTGCCAGGCCACCCTCAACTTCTTCGCGGTCCTCGGCATGGCGCCGCTCACCGGCGTCCCGCTGCCGTTCCTGTCGTACGGGAGCACAAACCTGATCGTCCTGATGGGCGGGATGGGGCTGCTCCTGAACGTCGCCGCCACCGGCGGCCGGGCCGCGCGCGCCGGCAAGCCGCGACTCGAGGCGATCCAGGGGGGTCGCGATGCCCAAGGTCGTGATCGCGGCCGGCGGGACGGCAGGGCACGTAGTGCCGGCGCTCGCGGTCGCTGACGCGCTCCGGGCACACGGCGCCGAGGTCGAGTTCGTGGGCGGCGAGCGCGCCGAGGCGGAGCTCGTGCCCGCGGCGGGATACCCGCTGCACCGCGTGAACGTGCGCGGGATCCCGCGACGCAACCCGCTCGGGGCGCTCCGATCCGTGCTGATGGCGCTCCGCGCCACCGGCCGCGCGCGCCGCATCCTCCGCGGCACCGGCGCGGACGCCGTCCTCGGGGGCGGTGGGTACGTGGCGGGGCCGGTCGGGCTGGCGGCGCGCACGCTGCGCCTGCCGCTGGCCCTGACGGAGGCCGACAGCCATCTGGGCGTGGCCAACCGACTTCTCGCCCCGCTCGCGAAGCAGGTGTTCCTCGCCTTCCCGATCGACGGGCGCGACGGGGGCCGCTACACGGTCACCGGGCGGCCGGTCCCTGGCGGCACCGGCACCCCGGACAGGGCCGCCGCCCGCGCGCGCTTCGGGCTGCCGCCCGACGGGCCTTGCGTCCTGGTCTTCGGCGGGTCGCTCGGAGCGCGCCGGCTCAACGAGGCGGCGCTCGACGCATTCGGGCGCGCGGCGCCGGGATCGGTCCTCCACGCCAGCGGGGTCCGCGACTACGACGAGCTGCATAGCCGGCTCGAGGAGCTCGGCTCGCCGCCGCACTACCGGCTGTTCCCGTACATCGAGCCGTTCGCCGACGCGCTCGCGGCCGCCGACCTGGCCGTCGCGCGGGCGGGCGGATCGGTGCTCGAGCTGGCCGCGGCGGGCCTGCCGGCGGTGCTCGTGCCGTATCCGCACGCGACCGCCGACCATCAGACCGCCAACGCGCGGTACATGGAGCGGGCCGGAGCGGCCGTTGTGGTCCCTGACGACGAGCTGGACGGACCGCGCCTGGCTCGCGAGACCGGGGGCCTGCTGGCCGCCCCGCAGCGGCTGGCCGCGATGACCAAGGCGGCACGCGGTGTGGCGCGGCCGGACGCAGCGGAGCGGATCGCGGCGGCCGTGCTCGAGCTGATCGGATAGGGATGGCAGCCGGGGGCTCGCGCCCCCGGACCCCGCGTGCGCTGGCCGGCCGCGCCCGGTTCGCGCTGGCCCGCCGCGCTAGGAGCCGGCGGGCTGACCGAGCTTGGCGAGGGCGCGAGTCAGGTCGCCCTCGGAGGCGCGCACGCTGGCCACGGCGCGCCTGTACGCGGAGCGGTTCTCGTTGCCGGCCGACTGGGCGAGCCGGTCGTAGGCGCGCTCGGCGCGCAGCAGCGCGGCGCTCACGGCCGCGGCGCCGGCGACCGACGCGGGCGCGTCCCCGAGCGCGGCGCGAGCCCGGGCGTAGGAGCGCGAGATCGCCCGCGCGCGGTCCGCCTGGCCGCCGGGGAGGCGGGCCGCCGCGAGCCGTTGGCGGTCCGAGGCGCGGCGCGAGCGAAGGCTCGCGATGGCGTCGTTCGCCGTGCCGAGCCACGCGATGCGTGCCTGCTCGGCGGCCGTTGCCGCCTCGGCCTCCGCGGCGGCGGCCTGCACGGCCCGCTCGGCGGCGGGATCGACGGCCGACGCGGGCGGGTCCGACTCCGCCCCGCCGAGCACCCAGCCCGCGGCGCCGGCGCCGCCGATGGCCACGAGCAGCAGCGGGATCAGCATCGCGCGTGGCGCGCCGCCGCTGCGACCGCGCCTGCGCGGCGGAAGCGTCTCGATCGGTGTGGTGCGCCGGCGCGCCGGCTCGGCCGGGGAGGACGCGGGCTTGGCGGGAGCGGCGGGCGCCGACCCGTTGGCGGCCGGCGCGGCGGCGGCGCCGTTCGCCGCCGGCCTGCGGCGGAAGCGGCCGGTCGGCTGCCTGGGCGCGCCCGGCTCGAGCACCCCGAGCGCGGCGCCCACCTCGCGCATCAGCTCGCCCGCGGTCGCCTGACGGTCGTCGGGCTTCTTCGAGAGCGCCTTCAGGAGCACCGCGTCGACCGCCGGCGGCAGCTCGGGCCGCTCCTCGGAGAGCTTGGGCGGCGGCTCGTTCAGCTGGGCCTGCATCGCGGCCCGGCTCGACTGGCGCGCGAACGGGGCGTTCCCCGAGAGGCACGTGTAGACGACGCAGGCGAGCGAGTAGACGTTGCTCTCGGGGAGCGGCGCCTCGTCGCGCAGCTCCTCCGGTGACCGGTAGCCGGCGCGGGCGAACGCCAGCGGGGGCCGGTTGTGCGCGATCCCGAAGTCGGTCAGCCAGGCCCAGTCGCGTTCGCCGGGCTCGACGAAGATCGCGCGCGGCGTCAGGTCGGTGTGGATGAGCCAGCGCGTGTGCGCGGCGTCGAGCGCGTCCGCGACGCCCGACAGCAGCCGGTAGGTCCGGCCGGCCTCGAGCGGCCCGTCCTCGGCGATCAGGCTCGACAGCGTCCGCGAGCGCGGGAGCGACACCACGACATACGGGCCGCGCGGGCTCTCGCCGCCGCCCACGACCGGCGCGAGGTGGGGGTGGCGCAGCGAGGTGCGGGCGCGCAGCTGGCGGTGGAAGGCGGTCCTGGCCGCCCGCTCCTGGCCCTTGCGGGCGCGGCCGAGCACGAGCAGCTGCATGCGCCGCTTGTCGTCGCTCGGGATCTCCCAGGTGGCGTGGCTGCCCTCGAGCGGGCGGAGCAGGCGATGGCCCGCGACCTCGGTCGGGGCCCGGCGCCTGCGTGTCGGGGTCTTGGTGGGTGCGTGCTCGGTCATCGGCTCAGCCGGAGTCGTCGAAGCTCTGGCCCGGGTCGCTCGGCGGGGGCGAGGGGTTGCTCGGGGGCGGGGTGGGCGTCGGCGTGGGCGCCGGCGGCGTGTAGACGGGCTCCGGGGCCGGCTCCGGGGTGGGCGTCACCGGCTCCTCCACGACGGGCGCGGGCGCCGGGCTGGGCTCGCGCGGCCGGGTCCGCATCGCGGGGAGGGGCGCGGCCGCGCCGATGCTCGTAACCCTCACCGTGGCCGGCTCGGCCACGTCCGGCGCGGCGACGGTCTTCGCGGGCTCGGCCGGCGGCTCGTCCGAGTCGCCGCTCGCCCGGGCGACCGCGAACAGCGCGCCGAACGAGGCGAGCGCGAGCGCAACGACGAGGGCCAGCTGGCGGACGCCGGTCACGGGCAGGGCCTCGCCTTCGGCTCGCCGGGATAGAGGCACTGCATCTTCCGCAGCGGCTCCTTGCGCCTCCTCAGGGTGATCCGCTCGTACCGCCCGATCTTGCCCGGATAGGTGATCGCGAAATAGAGGTTGGTACCGGGCCGCAGCCGCCGCTCGAGCCAGCGCAGCCGCACGAGGGCCTTCTTGCCCGATCGGGTGCTCACGGCCTTGTTGCGGCGCGGGCAGCCCTTGCCGGCGCAGCGGACCTTGACCGTCGCGCCGCGCAGCACCTTCACGGTCAGGAGGTCGAGCCTGATGCGCTTCGCCCCCGCGAAACCCACGATCCGGATCTTGGGCCACGGCCGGATCGTCGTGGGCGGGTCGACGGCAGGCGACAGCACGTTGAAGGTCACTGCGTGCGTGTCCAACCGCCCGAGCGAGTCCATCACGCGCAGGCGCACGGTGTGAAGCCCCGGTGTGCCGAAGGCGCGCGACACGCCCGAGCCGTTCGCGTCGTCGTACTGGCCATCGCCGTCGAGGTCCCAGGTCTCCGACACGATCGCGCTGTCCGGATCATCTGAGATCGACGTGAAGTCGATCCGCTGGCTCACCAGCGGCGTGGACGGGTTGAACGTCAGCGCGGCCGTCGGGGCAAAGTTCACGTGGATCGTCGTCGCGAACGTGTTCGTGCGACCGCCGCTGTCGGTCACCCGCATCCGGACCACCTTGTTGCCGGGCGTCGCAAAGCTGCGCTGGACCACGCGCTGATTGTCCACTTCGAAGCTGCCGTTGTCATCGAAGTCCCAGTCGTAGGAGTCGTTGTCCAGCGCGGCGTCGTCGGTGCTCGCGCCGGCGTCGAAGCGAACCGTCTGACCGGGGTTCGGGATCAGCACGTTGCGGGTGAAGCGCGCGACGGGCGCGGCGTTCACGCGGATCGTGTGCGACACGAACGCATCATCCGCCACGATGTACTCGACCTGCATGGTCACGGTCCGCTCGCCGGCGCTCGCATACCCGGCCTGCCATGTCTGCGTCCCGAACGGCGGGGCGCTGTCGACGAGCTCCACATCGTCGCTGAACTGAAATCGCACGACCTGCGCGTCCAGCGTCTCGGCGGCCGTCAGAGTGGGCGTCACCGCGATCGGCTGGTTCGGGTTGACCGAGGCGGGCAGCGTGAAGTCGGCGGCCGAGGCTGCGCCCGCCGTGGCCAGCGACATCGCCAGGGCCACGACGACGGCGACCGACGTGTGCCGCGCCCGTCTCATCTGGGGCAGCGGATGGTCTTCGTGGTCCCGGGCGAGAGGCAGCGGTCCAGACGCGACGGTGACTTGGCCCGCCTGATCAGGAGCGAGGTGTAGGAGCCGACCTTGCCCTTCGCCGTCACGTAGATCCGGATCCGGGTGCCGGGCCAGAGGCGGCGCTCGAGCCAGCGCAGCCGTACGGCCTTTCCACGCGAGCGCGTGCTCGAGGCCCGCTTGGCGGGGCAGCCCTTGCCCTTGCAGCTCGCGCGGACCATCGCGCCCTTGCCGGCGCGCACGCCCAGGCGGGAGATGCGCGTGAAGCTCTTGCCGGGCACGCTCGAGATGCGCACGACCGCGTCGAGCTGCTCCGGCTCGGGTGCCGGCTTTGGCCGCTCGCGCACGTTGATGGTCACCGCGTGCACCGAGCCGGCGCCGTGGTTGTCCACCGCGCGCAGCCGGACCGTGTGCGCTCCGAGCGTGGTGAAGCGCCTCGAGGCGAGCTTCCCGGTCGCGTCGTCGTACTGGCCGTCACCGTCGAGATCCCAGGTCTCCGAGGTCAGGTTGCCGTCGGAATCGCGCGACACGGACGCGAAGTTCACCGTGTCTCCGGCATACGGCTGACTGGACGAAAAGCGCATGAGGGCTGTGGGGGCGGCGTTGACGACGACCACGGCGGACTCGATGTCGACTCCGCCGGAATCCTCGCTGACCTTGACCTCCACGGTATGCCGTCCGGCGGTCCGAAATACCGCTGTGGCCGTGATTCCCGGCCTCTCAAATCCGCTAATAGCGTCCAAATTCCACTCCGTGGCGGTGATCGACGCGCCCTGGGACGGCGTGGATGTGGACCGGAACGTGACCGTCTGGCCGGGCAGCGGGACGGCCGGGGACCAGGTCAGGCCGGCGGTCGGGAGGCGGTCCTGGACCGTCACGCGGCGCTCGCGGATGGCGGTGGCTCCGAGCGTGTCGACCACGCGCATGCGCATGACCTTCTCGCCGACCGACGTGTAGCCCGCGCGCGCCAGGGTTGCGCCGGTGCCGTCGTCGAACTGGCCGTCGTTGTCGGTGTCCCACGTGACCGTGAGCGCCTGGCCGGCATCTGCGTCGGTGGAGGTGGACCGGAGCGTCATCGCCTCGTTGAGGCGCGGCGTCTGGGGCGTGATCGTGAAGTCCGCGACGGGGATCGTGTTGACGGTCACGGTCTTCTGGACGGTCGTCACCGAGCCGCCGCTGTCGGTCACGCGGAAGCGGACGATCTTCGCGCCGGACGTGGCGTACGTGGCCGTCACCTGGTTGGTGGTGCCGTCGTCGAACTGGCCGTCGTTGTCCGTGTCCCACGCCAGCGCGGCGGCCGGCAGCGCCAGGTCGTCCTGCGCGGTGCCGTTGTAGGTCACGGTCGCCGTGCCGGTGCCCGTCCGGCTCGGGCTGGCCGGAGTGAACGTGAAGTCGGCGGTCGGCGCGGCGTTCACCGTGATGACCTGGGTCGTGCTGGTCATGGCACCGTCCGCGTCGGTCACGCGGAGCCCGACCGTCTTGGCGCCGGCGGTGGCGAAGCTGGTTGATGTGGTCACGCCGGTGACGTCGCCGTAGACGCCGTCCCCGTTCGTGTCCCACGAGTAGCCCCCGGCCGGGATGGGCTCGTCGTCGGACGAGCCGGCGCCGGTGAGCGCGACCGCCTGGGCGATGTTCGGCCGCGCGGGCGTGAAGCTGAACGCGGCGACGGGCGCGGGGTTGGCGGCGACCGACACCGTCTGCGTCGCGATGTCGGTCGATCCCCCGGAGTCGGTGACCCGGAGCCGAACCGTCTTTCCGCCGGGCGTCGAGAACGTGGTCGACGCGGTCTGAGCGGTCCCGTCGTCGAAGGCGCCGTCGTTGTCCAGGTCCCAGGCGTACGCGTTCGCGGGCAGGGGAAGGTCGTCCGAGCTCGCGGCTGCGTCGAAGCTCACGGGGTCGCCGACGTCGGCGCTGGCGGGGCTGACCGAGAAGCTGGCGTTCGGGGGCGGGTTGACCGTGAAGGAGTGCGAGGCGGTGTCGGTCACCCCCAGCGCATCGGTCACGCGAAGCGAGACGGTCTTCGGCCCGGACGACGAGTAGCTGGTGCTCGGTGTGACTCCCAGCGCGTCGTCGAAGGCGCCGTCGCCGTCGAGGTCCCACGCGTACGAGGTCGGGAGGAGGGGACCGTCGTCGTCCGACTCCGACCCGTCGAAGCTCACGGTCTGCCCCACGTTGGGCCGGGACGGGCCGAAGCTGAACGCTGCGGTGGGGCCCGCGTTCAGGGCGGCCACCTGGACGGAGTGGCTGGCGAAGGACGTCTCGCCGTCCGAGTCCGTGACCCGCAGGCCGACGGTCCTCGTGCCGGGCGTCGCGTAGGAGTGGCTCAGCTGGGCTCCGGACCCGTCGTCATAGGCCCCGTCGCCGTCCAGGTCCCAGTCGAACCCGCCGGCGCCGATGGCAGCGTCGTCGGTCGTGCCCCTTGCGTCGAAGGCGATCGACTGGTTCACGGACGGGTTCGAGGGCGAGAACTCGAATGCGGCGCCGGGCGGGGCGTTCACCCGCAGCGCGTGGACGACCTCGTCGGTCTCGGAGGCCGCATCGGTCACGACCATCCGCACCGTCTTGCTTCCGCTGCTCCCGAACGAGTGCTGGACGTTGCCGCCGGTCGCGTCGAAGGACCCGTCGTTGTCGAAGTCCCATTCGATCGAGACCACGTCGTCGTCGGGGTCCTGCACCGTCGCGTCGAAGCTGATCTGCTGGTTGACCGCCGCGACGGTCGGCGTGAAGCCGAAGTCGGCCTCCGGTGCCGCGGCCATCACGAGCTGGCTCGCGAGCAGGATCGTGCCCGCCGTGATCACGGGTACGAGCAGCTTCGCGGTGGCGAGGCTGAGATGCGCCTGACGGCGCACTATCGGGGCCGGGGGCTTCTTCAACAGGGAGGGTCTGGCACCGCACGCACCCCTGCGCGCACGGTGATTCGGGGCGTGAGGCCAGCGTAACCCGGAAATCCCGGTCCCGCGAGCCCTCTCCGCCCGGGATCCCAGACGGAGGTACAGGCCGGAAGCGGGTCTAAGGTCCGGCGCCATGGAGGCAGGGCCGTTCGCCGGGCGCAGACTGCACTTCGTCGGGATCGGCGGCGCCGGCATGAGCGGGCTGGCGCTCGTGGCCCGTCGGCTGGGGGCGGAGGTGACCGGCTCCGACCGCGCCGAGTCCTCCTACTCAGCGCGCCTGAGGGCGGCGGGGATCGAGCCGCGCAGCGGGCACGACCGGCCTCCGCCGGAGGGGGCGGAGGTCGTCGTCTCGACGGCGATCGGCGCGGACAACCCCGAGCTGGCGGCGGCCCGCGCCGCGGGCGCACGCATCCTCCACCGCGGCGACCTGCTCGGGGAGGTGAGCGCGCTCAAGCGGACGATCGCCGTCGGCGGCACCCACGGGAAGACGACCACGGCCTCGATGACGGCGCTCACGCTCGCCGAGGCCGGGCGCGACCCGGCGTTCCTGATCGGCGGCGAGCTCCGGGCGCTCGGGACCAACGCATCGTGGGGGAACGGCGACTGGGCGGTGATCGAGGCGGACGAGTCCGACCGCTCGTTCCTCAAGCTCTCGCGCGACGTGGCGGTCGTGACGAGCATGGAGCTCGACCATCACGCGACCTATCGCTCCCTCGGCGACCTGGAGCGCTCCTTCAGGGAGTTCGCCGAGCCCGCGGGCCTGGCGGTCCTCGGGCCGGGAGTGGACCTCGGCCTCGACGGCTCGCTCAGCTACGGCATCGGCGGCGGCGACCTGCGCGCCGAGTCGGTCAAGCTGCTGCCGCTCGGCTCCCGCTTCACGGTCGAGGGCGTGGCGGTCGAGCTCGCCGTCCCGGGCCGCCACAACGTGCTCAACGCGCTCGCGGCGCTGGCGGCGTGCCGGGCCGCGGGGGTGGAGCCCGCCGCGGCCGCCCCCGGGCTGGCGCGCTTCACCGGCGCGGGCCGCCGGTTCGAAGATCACGGCGCGAGCACGGCCGGCGCGCGCGTGTTCGACGACTACGCCCATCACCCCACCGAGGTGCGCGCGACGCTCGAGGCCGCGCGCACGCAGGACCCGGGCCGGCTCGTGGCCTGCTTCCAGCCGCACCTCTACTCGCGCACGCGCCTGCTCGCGCGCGAGTTCGGGGAGGCGCTGGCGCTGGCGGACCTGGTCGTGGTCCTCGACGTCTATCCGGCGCGCGAGCGCGCCGAGGACTTCCCCGGCGTCAGCGGCCTGCTCGTGGCGGGAGCCGCCGCCGACGCCGCCGGCGGGCGCCCCGTCTGGTGGCTGCCGCGCCACGATGAGGCCGAGCGCTTCCTGCGCGAGGAGCTGCGCGAGGGCGACCTGCTGCTCACGATGGGCGCGGGCGACGTGGACGAGCTGGCCCGGAGGCTCACGTCGTGAGCGCGCCGCCCGGCGTGCTGCGCGACCACCCGCTCGAGCGGCTGACCACCGTCCGGACCGGCGGGCCCGCCGACTGGTTCGCGCGGCCGGACAGCGAGGAGCGGCTCGTCGAGCTGCTCGCGTGGGCCGGCTCGGAGGGCGTCGCGGTAGGAGTGGTCGGGTCCGGCTCGAATCTCCTGGTTGCGGATGCGGGATTCCGAGGACTCGCCATGAAGCTGGACGGAGCGCTCGCCACGATCGAGGCCGAGGGCCGGCGGCTCCTCTGCGGGGGCGGCGCGCGCCTGCCCCAGGCCGCGGCCCGGGCCGCGCGCGAGGGCCTGACCGGGCTCGAGTTCGGCGTGAACATCCCCGGGACCGTCGGCGGCGCCGTGAAGATGAACGCGAACGCGTACGGCGGCGACCTCTCGCGCGTGCTCGAGTGGGTGGACGTGGCCGGTCCCGAGGGCACCGAGCGGCGTGAGCCTGCCGACCTCGGCTTCTCGTACCGGAGCTCCAACCTGCGCGCGGGCGAGGTGGTGGCGCGCGCGTCCTTCGTGCTCGCGCCCGCGGACCCGTCCGAGGTGAAGGCCACCCTCGCCGGAATGCGCGCCGCCCGCCGCGAGGCCCAGCCGTCCGGGATCAAGACCTTCGGATCCACTTTCAAGAACCCGGAAGACCCGCGGGCCGAGGGCCGGAGCGCGGGGGTGTTGCTGGACGAGGCGGGCTGTCGCGGGCTGGCGGTCGGCGGCGCCCGCTTCTCGGAGAAGCACGCGAACTTCGTTGAGAACACCGGCACGGCGACCACGGCCGACGTGGTGGCGCTGATGGCCGAGGGGCGCAGGCGCGTGCACCGGCGCTTCGGCGTGACGCTCGAGCCCGAGGTCCAGCTGCTCGGCGAGGTCGACGCCTCGGCGCTCTGGGACGACCCCGACGTCTCCGCGTCGTGAGGCAGGCCGCAGGCGAAGGGGCGCTCGCCCGGCTGCCGGACCTCGCCGCTCGCGGTGCCGCCTCCGCGCGCTGGATCGGGGTCCGCCTGGCGGCGGTCCTGCGGGCGCTGCCGCGCCCCGGGCCCAGGATGCGCCGCCGGCTCGGGCTCGTGCTCGTGGCGGCGCTCCTCCTCTTCGGCCTCTACCGGGTCTGGATCCGGGACGCGCCCTTCGCCAGCGTGGACCGCGTGACGGTCTCCGGGCTCAGCACGGACGACGCCAGGGACGTGCGCGCCGCGCTCGTCTCGACGGCGCGCACGATGACGACGCTCCACGTCGAGCGCGGCAAGCTCGACGAGGTGGTCCAGGGCTACCCGGTCGTGCGCGCGCTCGAGATCGAGACCGACTTCCCGCACGCCATGCACATCCGCGTGGTGGAGCACCGCCCCGTGGCCATCGTCCTGTCCGGCAGCACCCGCCTGCCGGTCGCGGCGGACGGGACGGCCCTGGAGGGCCTGCCGCTGCACGGAAAGCTGCCGGTCATCCGAACCAGGGAAGGGATCGAGGGCACGCGGCTGGCCGATCCCGAGGCGGTCCGCGCGGCGAGGATCGCGGGCGGCGCGCCGGAGGCGCTGCGCCGGACGGTCGAGGAGATCGACCTCGACGGCGACCGCGGCTACGTCGCGAGGCTGCGCTCCGGACCGGAGGTGGTGTTCGGGGGCGCCGGTGACGTGCGCGCCAAGTGGGTGGCGGCCGCGCGCGTGCTCGCCGACCCCGAGTCACAGGGCGCGAGCTACGTGGACGTCCGCGTGCCCGGACGCCCGGCCGTCGGCGGGCTCGGCTTCCAGGTCACGACGCCCGAGCTGCCCACGGCCCCGAGCGCCATGCTCGACGAGGGCGTCCCGGCAGAGCAGGGCGAGGTGGCCGGCGCGGCCGCGCAGTCGATCCCGCCGGCCTCGGCCGAGACACCGGTCGAGACGCCGGTCGAGACGCCGGTTCCGTAGCCCCCGCAAACGCTCGACCTGGGCCTGAGGGTGAAGTAGAACCCTCTACCACGGGTCGAGGTCGACTTGCACGATAACTTGCGGGGCCCATTGACAGTTCGGCCGATACCCGCCTACAGTCCGCACTTTCCGGCGGTCGCTGACCCTCGACGACCGCTTTAGACCAGAGCCACGAGAGGAACTCGAAAGCACTCCAATGGACACCGGGAGCTATCTGGCCGTCATCAAGGTCGTCGGCATCGGCGGCGGTGGCACCAATGCCGTGAACCGCATGGTCGACGCCGGTCTCAAGGGCGTCGAGTTCATCGCCGTCAACACAGACGCCCAGGCCCTGCAGATGTGCGACGCCGACATCAAGCTTCAGATCGGCGATCAGCTGACGCGCGGGCTCGGCGCGGGCGCCAGCCCGGAGACGGGCTACGGAGCGGCGAACGAGAGCCGCGATGAGATCAAGGAGGCGCTCAAGGGCGCGGACATGGTCTTCGTCACCGCCGGTGAGGGCGGCGGCACCGGGACCGGCGCGGCGCCTGTGATCGCCGAGGTGGCGAAGCAGGAGGTCGGCGCGCTGACGGTCGGCACCGTCACGAAGCCCTTCGACTTCGAGGGCACCCAGCGCATGCGCCAGGCCGAGGACGGCATCGAGCGCCTGCGCGAGCAGGTGGACACGCTCATCGTGATCCCGAACGAGAAGCTGCTGGCCGTGGTCGAGCGTCGCACGAGCATCCTCGACGCCTTCCGCGAGGCCGACAACGTCCTCCGCCAGGGCGTGCAGGGCATCACCGACCTGATCACCACGCCGGGACTGATCAACCTGGACTTCGCGGACGTCCGCACGATCATGCAGGACGCCGGATCGGCCCTGATGGGCATCGGCGAGGCCGCCGGCGAGCAACGCGCCGCCGAGGCCGCCAAGAACGCGATCTCGAGCCCGCTCCTCGAGCAGTCGGTCGAGGGCGCGACGGGGATCCTTCTCAACATCACCGGCGGAAGCGACCTGGGCCTCTTCGAGGTCAACGAGGCCGCGGAGATCATTCAGAGCGCGGCCGACTCGAACTCGAACATCATCTTCGGAGCGGTCGTGGACGACGCGCTGGGCGATGCCGTCCGCGTGACGGTCGTGGCCACCGGCTTCGAGCGCCCCGGGCGCCTGCCGCTGTTCGCCGAGGACTCCACGGGCCGCCGGCGCGAGCCGCGCCGCCGGGACGTGTCGATGGACGATCGCCAGCGCAAGTCGCTCGAGATCTCGGACGACGACATCGACGTCCCGTCATTCCTGAAGGACTGACCGCCCTCCGCGAGATACCCGCGGGTGAGACCGCGGTCGCCTTCGAGGCGATGCGCGTCCTCCGCACCCACCACGAGGACGAGGACGAGTTCGTCCGGCGCGTGGACGAGGAGCAGCGGCCGCAGGGCTACCGGATCGTCGGCGCCTTCGAGGGCGAGCGGGCCGTGGCCGTCGCTGGGTTCCGCATCCTGCGGACCCTGTTCTCCGGCGACGTCCTGTACGTGGACGACCTCTCCACGCATCCGGACGGCCGTCGTCGCGGGCACGCCGGGGCGCTGCTCGACTGGTGCGCGGAAGAGGGGCGGAGGCTCGGCTGCGACGAGATCCATCTCGACTCGGCGGTCATCCCGGAGCGCCAGGACGCCCACCGCCTCTACTTCAACAAGCGGATGCGGATCGCCAGCTTTCACTTCGCCAGGCGGCTGTAGCCTCTCTCGGACTCTGTCCTCCGCCGCAGCAACGCTCCGCCGCACACCCCTCTTCGAGCGCCACCAGCAGGCCGGCGCGCGCCTCGTCCCGTTCGCCGGATGGGAGATGCCGGTCCAGTACGAGGGAATCCGCCCCGAGCACGTCGCCGTGCGCGCCCGCGCGGGAATGTTCGACGTGTCCCACATGGGCGAGATCGAGACGCGCGGCCCCGGAGCGGAGGCCCTGCTCCAGCGGCTGCTCTCGAACGACGTCACGCGGATCGCCGAGCGCGGAGCCCAGTACTCGGTCCTCTGCCGCGGGGATGGCGGGGTCCTCGACGACCTGTTCACCTACCGGCTCGGCCCCGAGCGCTTCCTGACGGTCACGAACGCCGCGAACCACGACAAGGACCTGGCCTGGTTCCAGGAGCACGCGGGCGGCTTCGAGGCCGAGGTGGCGGACGCGCACGCCGACTGGGCGATGGTGGCCGTGCAGGGCCCGGAGGCCCGCGCGGCGCTCGAGGCCGTGGCCGACGGCCCCCTGCCAGCACGCATGCGCACCGCCGAGCTCGCGCTCGCCGGCGTGGACTGCCTCGTCTGCGGCACCGGCTACACCGGCGAGGACGGCGCCGAGGTGCTCATGCCGCCCGAGGGCGCCGTCGCGGTCTGGGACGCGCTGGCGGAACGGGGCGTGACCCCCGCCGGGCTGGGCGCGCGCGACACGCTGCGCCTCGAGGTCTGCTTCCACCTCTACGGCAACGACCTCTCCGAGGACCGGAGCCCGCTCGAGGCCGGCCTCGGGTGGTGCTGCAAGCTGGACACGGGCTTCATCGGCTCCGAGGCGCTGCGCGCCGCCGAGCCGCGGGACACGCTCGTGCCGTTCGCATTCACGGGTCCCGGCATCCCGCGGGCCGGCAATCCCGTACGCACCGGGGCGGGGAACGGGACCGTCACGAGCGGTTCGTTCTCGCCCTGTTTGGAGAAGGGGATCGGGATGGCATACGTGCCGCTCGGGGCCGCCGAGCCCGGGACGGTGGTGGAGGTGGACGTGCGAGGCACGCCGCGCGCCGCCGAGGTGGCCGAGAAGCCGCTGTACCGGAAGACGACCTAGACAGGAGATCAATGGCCGCGTCCTATCCCGACGACCTGAAGTACCACCCCGAGCACGACTGGGCCCGCATCGAGGGCGACGAGGCCACGTTCGGCATCACCTGGTACGCCCAGGACGCGCTCGGAGAGGTCGTCTTCTTCGACCCGCCCGAGGTCGGCACCCAGATCTCGAAGGACCAGGTCTATGCGGAGGTCGAGTCGGTCAAGGCCGTGTCGGACGTCTTCGCGCCGCTGTCCGGCGAGATCGTGGCCGTGAACGACGGGCTCGCGGACTCGCCGGAGAAGATCAACCACGACCCGTACGGGGAGGGCTGGATGGTCCGCGTGCGGCTCTCCGAGCCGTCCGAGCTCGACTCCCTGCTCGACGTGGGCGCCTACAAGGACCTGCTTGGGTCGGGAGGCTGATGTCGCGCTACACCTCCGTCACCGACGAGGATCTCCAGGCGATGCTCGCCGCCATCGGCGCGGCGTCGCTCGACGACCTGTTCGCCGACGTCCCTGAGGGCCTGCGGCTCGACCGCCCGCTCGACCTGCCGCCGGGTCGCTCGGAGCAGGAGGTGTTCGACGAGCTGTCGGCTCTCGCGGCCCGCAACCGGCACGCCGACGCGGAGACGAGCTTCCTCGGCGCGGGGATGTACGACCACTACGTCCCGTCCCTCGTGGACGCGCTGATCGGCCGCTCCGAGTTCCTCACGCCGTACACGCCCTACCAGCCCGAGATCTCGCAGGGCGGGCTCCAGGTGATGTTCGAGTTCCAGACCGCGATCTCGGAGCTCACCGGGCTGCCGGTGGCGAACGCGTCGGTCTACGAGGGCCCGAGCGCCGTGGCGGCCGCGGGCTACATGGCCAAGCTCGAGACGCGGCGGACCCGCCTCGTGACCAGCCGGGCGCTCCACCCGCAGTCGCGCGCGGCGCTCCGGACGCACGCCGCCGGGTACGGCATGGAGGTGGTAGAGGTCCCGCTGACCGAGGACGGCGCGACCGACCTGGAGGCCCTCGCGGCGGCAGTCGACGACGACACCGCGGCCGTCTTCGTCCAGCAGCCGAACTTCCTGGGCACGGTCGAGGACCTCGGCGCGCTCGGCGAGGCCGCCAAGGCCACGGGCGCCCTCTACGTGGTGGCGGCCGACCCGCTGCCGCTGGGCGTGCTCCGCCCGCCCGGCGAGCTGGGCGCCGACATCTGCGT
>JAFGJG010000031.1 GCA_016929195.1 Thermoleophilaceae bacterium | reverse complement strand
GCCGTCACGCCCGGAAAGCGCGGCTCGAGCTCCTTCATGGCGGCCCACTTGGCCTCGCCGACGCTCGAGCCGGCGGCCTCCGCCACCAGATCCCGCGGCTCCTCGATCGACGCCATGACCCTCCTCCTCTCCTAGCGCCGGCGGCCGGAGCGCTTCTTCTTCTTGCGCGGGTTCGGCGGCGGCTTGCTCGCGGCGCCGTTGCCGCCCGGCTTGCCGGCGCGGGCCGCCTTCGGCGCCTCGCCGTCGTCCTGCTCCGCCTGTTCCGCCGGCGGCTTGCCCCGGGCGGGGCCCTTCCCGTCGGCGACCGCGGAGGGCGTCCGCGGCTCCGGCTTCGGATACAGCTTCTTGACGAGCAGCTGCTGCCCGATCGTCCACACGTTGGTCGTGATCCAGTAGAGGATCAGCCCGGCCTCGAAGTTCACGATGAAGATCGCGAACACGAACGGCAGCGCCAGCATGATCCGCCGCTGCATCGGATCGGCGCTCAGGGCCGTGACGAGGCTCGCCGCGAGCTGCGTGCCGATGTAGAGCACGATCAGGACGCCCAGCAGCACCGGCTCCGTGACCTTCGCCGCCAGGTCGTCGATGGCGTAGAAGCCGGGGTTGTTCGCGATGTCGTTCTGGAACTCGGTCGACCGCAGCAGGTAGAAGAGCGAGATGAAGAACGGGATCTGGAGCAGCAGCGGCAGGCACGACCCGAGCGGGTTGACCTTCTCGCGCTGGTAGAACGCCATGACCTCCTGGTTCATCCGCTGGCGGTCGTCCTTGAAGCGCTCCTGGATCGCCTTAATCTCGGGCTGGAGCTGCTGGAGCCGCTGCATCGACTTCACGCCCTTGAACGTGAGCGGCAGGATGAACAGGCGGACGGTGAAGGTCAGCAGGATGATCGACCAGCCCCAGCTGTTGGGGAAGTCGCCGATCAGGTCGTGCCAGAACTCGAGCACCGCCTGGCAGGCATCGATCAGCGGCTGGAGGACGTTGGCGATGTGAGTGCGCATGGCTAGGCGCTCGGGCGCGGGCGGAACAGCGTCTGGTCCTCGACGAAGTCCACTCCGCCGTGGCTCCAGGGGTTGCAGCGGAGCAGCCGCCAGGCGGCCAGCACGCCCCCTCGCAGCACGCCGTGGCGGCGGATCGCCTCCACGGCATAGGCCGAGCACGACGGATGGTACTTGCAGCGCGCGGGCAGCCCGGGCGAGATCGCCCGGCGGTAGAAGCGGATCGGCGCGGCCGCGAGCTCGCGCAGCGCCCTCACGCCGGCCCGCCCGAGTTCGCGAGCCCGGCATCCTCGAGCACGGCGCCGAGCGCCTCTTCGATCGCCTTGCCGCCGCCGTCGCGCGCCAGCTCGCCCGCGGGCGGCCGGGCCACGATGACGAAGTCGAGCCCGTCGGGCAGCGCATCCGCGCGCGACCAGAACGCCTCGCGCAGCAGCCGCTTCACGCGATTGCGCTCGACCGCGCCGCCGAGCTTGCGACCGACGGACACGCCCAGGCGCGGGGACTCCGCGTCCGCGCGCGGGAAGGAGTAGACGACCAGGTGCCGGCTGGCGTGGGAGCGGCCCTCGCGGTAGACGCGATCGAACTCGCCGCTGCGGGACAGCCGGCGGCGCTTGCGACGCGCGCGGTCCGCCACCAGTGTCCTAGGGCGTCAGCCGCTGACGGCCCTTGCCCCGCCGGCGCTTGAGGACGCGCCGCCCCGCGCGGCTGCTCATGCGGGCGCGGAAGCCGTGGCTGCGGGCACGCTTGCGTTTCTTCGGCTGATAGGTGCGCTTCATTGGGAGGGGCGCGGGCCGTGAGGGCTGGCCGCCGCGCGCAGGCCAGGGTACAAGATCGCCGCGGCGTCGCCCTGTGCACAGGCTGTCGACAGGCCGGCCGCGGACGTCCCTGGCGGGCCCGCCAGGCTTTTCGCGCGTTTTGCGGAACGCTCCCGGAGGGCCCCGCTGACCGCCTCGCGGGCGCATGTAGACTCGGCCGCTCCGAGGGCAGCGAGCCCAAGCCGCCGGTCCCTCCCTCAGAAGAAAAGCCCGATCCAGCCCCAGCAAGGAGGGTTGCAACTGCCCGTGGAGGGACAGCTCGAGACGCTCTGGAAGGACATCCGCGACGAGCTGCGGCAAGAGGTCCCCGACTTCAAGTTCCACATCTGGCTCGAGCCGCTCGAGCCAGCCGGGATGGCCGGCGGCACGCTCTATTTGCGCGCGCCCGAGCACATCCGGACATCCGTCGCCGAGCGCTACCTGCCGCTCCTCCGGCGCGTAGCCGAGCGCTGCGCCGGCTCGCCGCTCACCCTCGAGGTCGTGGGCGAGGGCTGGGAGCCGCCCACGCAGCGGGACCCGGCCGAGCCCCCGCCCGGCCGCGAACCCGGCCTCAACCCCAAGTACAGCTTCGAGCAGTTCGTCATCGGCGAGGGCAACCGCATGGCCCACGCCGCCGCGCTCGCCGCTGCGGAGATGCCGGCCCAGGCGTACAACCCGCTCTTCCTGCACGGACCGCCGGGGCTCGGCAAGACCCACCTCCTCCACGCGATCGGGCGTTATGTACACCGCTACGGCGGCGGCATGCGCGTCCGCTACGCCACGATCGAGGAGTTCACGAGCGAGTTCGTCGGAGCCGTCCGCGAGCGCCGCACCGACGGCTTCAAGGACAGCTTCCGCTCCGCGGACGTGGTCCTGATCGACGACGTCCAGTTCCTGGCCGGCCGCGAGCGCACCCGCGAGGAGTTCTTCCACACCTTCAACGCGCTCCTGGACTCCGGGCGCCAGCTCGTGCTCACCTCCGATCGCCCGCCCGAGGAGCTCAGGGACCTCGAGGACCGGCTGGCGGAGCGCTTTCGCTCCGGGCTCGTGGTGGAGCTCGAGCCGCCCGGGAGCGACGTTCGCGAGGCCATCCTGGCCAAGCGGGCCCTGCTCGACGGCGTGGACGTGGCCCCTGAGGTGCTCAGCGAGATCGCGAAGACCGTCACGAGCAGCGTGCGCGCCCTCGAGGGCGCGCTGATCCGCGTCGTGGCGTACGCCTCACTGCGCGGGCAGGACCCCACGCCGGCGCTGGTCCGCCACGTTCTCAGGCGCCTCGGCGCCCGCACGCACACCGAGCGCTGCGAGATCGCGGACATCGTGGACGCCGCCGCCCGGGAGTTCGGGGTCGAACGAGCCGCGGTGCTCGCCCGCGACCGCCGTCCCGGCGTCTCGAACGCCCGTCAGGTCGCGATGTACCTCGCACGCGAGCTCACCGACCACAGCCTTCCGGAGATCGGCCGCGGCTTCGGGGGCCGCAACCACACCACCGTGATGCACGCGATCAACCGCATCGGGGAAGCACTGCGGACCGATGCGGCCCTTCGCGACGCTGTGGACAACCTGCGCGGACAGCTCGCCCGGCCGGCTTGATGGCCGCCCCTGATGCGACAATCAACAGCCCCGGGCGATTTCGTCCACAGGCGCGCAACCGCGCCACAGGCGGGATTCGACCCAGTTGTCCACTTCTCGACAGGGACCAACAACTCCGAGTTCAGTTAGGAAGATCTTGAAGCTCACCGTTTCCCGTGAAACGTTCCTCGCCCGCCTCGGCGTGGCCGTGCGCGCGGCATCGACCCGCAGCGCCATCCAGACCCTCGCCGGCGTTCTGATCCGTGTCGAGGAGGACGGTGTCGAGCTGCAGGCCACGGACATGGAGCTCGGTCTGCGCGTGTCGCTCGAGCCGGACTCCTCCACTCCCGGTCAGGCGGTGGTGCCCGGCCGACTGCTGCTCGACGTGGCCCGCTCGCTCGGGAAGGACGAGATCACGCTCGAGTACCGCAGCGCCCAGCAGGACGTGGAGCTCACCTCCGGCCAGGCGCGCTTCCACCTGCGCACCCTTCCCCAGGAGGACTTCCCCAAGCTCCCGGACCCGCCCGGCGAGGGTGTGCTCACCGTCCCCACACAGGCCTTCGTGGACACCATCAACCGCGTGGCCCGCGCGGCGTCGCGGGACGAGACGCGGCCGCACCTCACCGGCGTGCTCGTCACGGCGAGTGGCCGCGAGCTTCGCATGGTCGCCACGGACTCCTACCGCCTGGGCGTGAAGGAGACGACCCTCGACGCGGAGCTCGACGGCTCGCTCGAGGCGAACGTGCCGGCGCGGACGCTTCAGGAGCTCGGGCGAATCGCCTCGTCGAGCGGAGCGGACACGATCGGCGTCGCCGCGCTCGAGAACCAGGTCATCTTCACCGCCGCCGGGGTGGTCCTCTCGTCCCGCCTCGTCGAGGGACGCTTCCCTAACTACCAGCAGCTGCTCCCCGAGTCGTACGAGCACGAGCTGCGCGTGAGCAGGGACGAGCTGCTCGAGGTGGTCCGCCGCGTCGGGCTGCTGGCGCAGAAGAACGCTCCGCTCCGGCTCCGCTTCTCGGAGGGCGCGCTCGACGTGTCCGCCCAGACGCCGGACGTGGGCGAGGCCAGCGAGTCGCTGCCCGTGCCCTTCAACGGCGCGGAGCTCGAGATCGGCTTCAACCCCGAGTTCTTCCGCGAGGGCCTCGAGAGCGCGGAGTCCGACGAGCTCACCCTCAAGCTCATCAGCCCGCTCAGGCCCGGCCTCATCGAGTCTGGCGACGACGGCGCCGGCTTTCGCTATCTCGTGATGCCGATTCGCCTGAACGTGTAGCCGGTCGTGCGCGTCGCGCGCGTGGAGCTGCGCGAGTTCCGCAACTGGGAGCGGGCGTCCGTCGACCTGGCTGACGGCCTGACGGTGATCAGCGGTCCCAACGGCGCCGGCAAGACGAATCTCCTGGAGGCCGTCTACTTCGGCTGCACGGGCCGCTCGCCGCGTACCTCGAACGAGCGCGAGCTGGTTCGCCGGGGAGCGGACGTGGCGCGCGTGGAGCTCGAGCTTGTCGATGCAGAGGGCGTGCACCGGCTCGAGATCGGGTTCGAGCCGGGGGAGGCGAAGCGCGTCGTGCTCGACGGCAGCCCGCTCGAGGGCCCGCCGGGGCTGGAGGCGCGGCCGCCGGTGAGCGTGTTCCTGCCGGAGCGCCTCGAGCTCGTGAAGGGCTCCCCCGGGTCGCGCCGCGCCCACCTCGACCAGCTCGTGGCCGCGCTCTGGCCCGCTCGCGCCGAGACGCGTGCCGCCTACTCGCGGGCGCTCGCTCAGCGCAACGCGCTCCTGGCGCGCACCCGGGCGGGGGCCGCGTCGCCCGACGCGCTCGGCGCCTGGGACGGTGAGCTCGCTCGCCAGGGGATCCAGCTGATGGCCGACCGGCGCGAGGCCGTCGAGGGGCTGCGCCCCGGCTTCGCCGGCCTCGGCCGGAGGCTCGGCCTCCCCGGCGAGGCCGAGCTCCGCTACCGGCCGCGCTCCGCGGCGGAGTCGCTCGAGTCGCTCGAGGCCGAGCTTGCGGAGCGGCGCGCGGCGGACGTCGAGCGCGGGTTCACCGTCCACGGCCCGCACCGCGACGAGCTCCAGCTCCTGCTCGACGGCGCCGCGCTGCGCTCGTACGGTTCGCAGGGCCAGCAGCGCGTCGCCCTGCTCGCCCTCCTCTTCGCGGAGCGCGAGCTGCTGGCGGAGCGACGCGGGCGGGCGCCGCTCATGCTCCTGGACGACGTGATGTCGGAGCTCGACGCCGACCGCCGGCTGCTGCTCGCCGACCTGCTTCGCGCGGGCGGCCAGTCGCTCGTCACGGCGACGGAGCGCGGGCACGTGCCGGGGGCGGAGGCGTCCATCGAGGTCGAGGCCGGGGCCGTCCGCGGGCCCAGCGGGGCGCTGGCCGCGTGAGGCGGCTGGCGCCGCGCTCGCTGCGCACGGTCCTCCCGGGGGTGATCGCCGACGCCGGCCCCCAGACGCTGCTAGCGCGCGTCCAGACGCTGTGGCCGGAGGTGGCCGGCGCGGCGCTGGCGGCCGCCACGGCACCCGTCGCCGAGCGCGAGGGCGCGCTGACCGTCGCCTGTGAGTCGTCGCTCTGGGCACACGAGCTCGAGCTCCTCCAGCGCGACGTGCTGGACCGTCTCGGCACGGCCCTCGCGGCGTCCGGAGGGGGGTCCGTGGAGAGCCTCAGGTTCAAGGTCGGTTCGCTCCCGAACCGACGCTGAGGCGGCTTTTCGGGCACCCACCTGGCGGGCTTGCCCATAGCGCGCCGTTTTTCGCTTATTTGCGGGGCTTTTGTAGCACTCGTGAGCGTCCGGTGGAGGGGGTAGCCTGCTAGTATTCAAGGCGGTCTTATGTAGCGCCCCGACCCGCGCGGGCAGACCGCGCGGGGGCGGGGCCTTTTCACGGAATCAGCACTGACGGAAGGCACCGCTTGGCGAAGTCGGCGAACGGCAACGAGCCCGGGAAGAAGGGCGAGTCCAACTACGGCGCGCAGGACATCACGGTCCTCGAGGGTCTCGAGGCGGTCCGCAAGCGACCCGGCATGTACATCGGGTCCACGGGCGCGCGTGGACTGCACCACCTGATCTACGAGGTCGTCGACAACGCCGTCGACGAGGCCCTCGCCGGAGAGGCAGACGCCGTCGAGATCGTCATCCACCCCGACAACAGGGTCACGGTCACGGACAACGGCCGCGGCATCCCCGTCGGGACGATGGAGAAGGAGGGGCGGCCGGCGGCGGAGGTCGTTCTGACAGTGCTTCACGCGGGCGGGAAGTTCGGCGACGGCGGCGGGTACAAGGTCTCCGGCGGCCTCCACGGGGTCGGCGTGTCCGTCGTCAACGCTCTGTCGGAGCGGCTCACGCTGACCATCTGGCGCGAGGGCCACGAGTGGATGCAGACGTACGAGCGGGGCGCTCCGACCGGCGACCTGGAGAAGGGCGCGCAGTCGGACGAGCGCGGCACTCGGATCAGCTTCCTCCCGGACCTCGAGATCTTCGAGACGATCGACTACGACCGCACGGTGCTCGAGCAGCGCTTCCGGGAGATGGCCTTCCTGACGAAGGGCCTCAAGATCGACTTCCGGGACGAGCGCGGCGAGGGCTTCTCGACGAGCTTCCAGTACGACGGCGGCATCGTCGACTTCGTCAACTACCTGCACTCGCAGGGAACCCGCGAGCCGCTCCACCCGAAGGTGGTCTTCGTCGAGGAGACCAGCGACGTCGGCGAGGTCGAGGTGGCGCTCCAGTGGAACAACTCCTACCAGGAGGCGCTCCTCTCGTTCGCGAACAACATCAACACGCACGAGGGCGGCACGCACCTGTCGGGCTTCCGGTCGGCGCTGACGCGGACGATCAACAACTACGCCCGCGCCACGGGAGAGCTCAAGGAGAAGGACGCGAACCTCCAGGGCGAGGACGTCCGGGAGGGGCTCACCGCGATCATCTCGGTGAAGATCCGCGAGCCGCAGTTCGAGGGACAGACGAAGACCAAGCTCGGCAACCCGCCGGTCGAGGGCTTCGTCCAGGCCGCGGTCAACAAGGGCCTCGCCGAGTTCCTGGAGGAGAACCCCGCGGAGGCGCGCGCGGTGATCCGCAAGTCCGTCGACGCCGCGCATGCTCGCGACGCCGCCCGCAAGGCCCGCGACCTGACGCGCCGCAAGTCCGCGCTCGAGAACTCGACGCTGCCCGGCAAGCTCGCCGACTGCTCGGTCCGCGACCCCGCGCTCGCCGAGATCTTCATCGTCGAGGGCGATTCCGCCGGCGGCTCGGCCAAGGCCGGCCGCAACCGCAACACCCAGGCGATCCTGCCGCTGCGCGGGAAGATCATCAACGTCGAGAAGAACCGCATCGACAAGGTGCTCTCGAACAAGGAGATCCAGGCGCTGATCACGGCGATCGGAACCGGGATCCGCGAGGAGTTCGACATCGAGAAGGCGCGCTACCACAAGGTCATCCTCATGACCGACGCCGATGTGGACGGCGCGCACATCCGGACGCTCGTGCTCACCTTCCTCTACCGGGAGATGCCGGAGCTGATCGACGCCGGCTACGTCTACATCGCGAAGCCGCCCCTCTACAAGGTCAAGTCGGGCAAGCAGGACGTCTACATCGAGAAGGAGTCGGAGCTCGAGGAGGTCCTCCTCCGCGACAAGCTCGAGACGATGGAGGTGCGCGACCGCGAGAACAACCGGTTCGAGCTCACGCACGCGCGCTGGCAGCGGTACGGGCGGATGCTCAAGCAGTACGAGGGCTGGGCGTCCGCGCTGCGTGCCGCGTTCGGCCACGAGGTCGTCACCTTCCTCGAGGAGTCGAACATCCTCGACGACGGGATCACCGACCTCGACGGGGTGATCGGCCTCCTGAACGGCGAGGACCCCGAGGGCGAGCCGTACGCGACGTCGCTGGTCTCCGAGAGCGAGACCGAGGTCGTGGCGCGCGTGATCGAGCGCAAGACGGGCACGGCGCAGAGCTACCGGCTCAAGCGGGGGATGTTCGAGGCCGCCGAGTACTCGGGCTTCGTGAAGATGCACGCCGACCTGAAGGAGCTGGCCGGCACTCCGCCGTTCGACGTCATCCTGGGGAAGCGCGACGCCCGGGCCCTCTCGTTCGAGGACCTGCGCGCGAAGGTGCTCGAGGTCGCCCGTGACGGCGTCCCGCTCCAGCGCTTCAAGGGCCTCGGCGAGATGAACGCCGACCAGCTTGCGGACACCACGATGGATCCCGAGCAGCGCACCCTGCAGCTCGTGACCATCGACGACGCGAGCGGCGCGGACCAGATCTTCTCGATGCTGATGGGCGACGCCGTCGAGCCGCGGCGGGCCTTCATCGAGGAGCACGCCACCGAAGTGACCAACCTTGACGTCTGATGGGAGCAGCGCCTGATGTCCATTGACCAGCTGACCGGCGGAAACATCGAGCCGCGCGGGCTCGAGGAGGAGATGCGGTCGTCGTACCTCGACTACGCCATGAGCGTGATCGTGGGGCGCGCGCTGCCGGACGTCCGCGACGGCCTCAAGCCGGTGCACCGGCGCGTGCTCTTCTCGATGCACGAGGCGGGGCTGCAGCCGAACCGCCCGTTCCGCAAGGCCTCGCGCGTGGTTGGCGACGTGATGGGCCAGTTCCACCCGCACGGCGACTCGGCCATCTACGACACGCTGGTCCGCCTCGGGCAGGACTTCGCGATGCGCTACCCGCTCATCGAGCCCCAGGGCAACTTCGGCTCGATCGACAACGATCCCGCCGCGGCGATGCGGTACACCGAGGCGCGCCTGTCGCGCCTGGCCACCGAGATGCTCCGCGACATCGACGCGGACACCGTCGACTTCGGGCCGAACTACGACGAGTCGCGCCAGGAGCCGCTCGTCCTGCCCTCGCGCTTCCCGAACCTGCTGGTCAACGGCGCCGCGGGCATCGCGGTCGGGATGGCCACCAACATCCCGCCGCACAACCTGCGCGAGTCGATCGACGCGGTGGTCGCCTACATCGACGACCCCGACATCGACGTCGACGGCCTCATGAAGCACATAAAGGGCCCGGACTTCCCGACCGGCGGGATCATCGTCGGCCACAGCGGCATCCGCGAGGCCTACGAGACCGGCCGCGGGCGCGTGGTCATTCGCGGCAAGGCCCACATCGAGCCGATGGAGCGCGGCAAGGAGCGCATCATCGTCACGGAGATGCCGTACCAGGTGCCCAAGGGGGACGGGCGCGGAGACGGCAGCGGCCTGATCAAGAAGATCGCCGAGCAGGTCCAGAACGAGCGCATCAAGGAGATCTCGGACCTGCGCGACGAGTCGGACCGGTCGGGGATCCGCCTGGTGATCGAGCTCAAGCGCGACGTGCTCCCGAAGGTCGCGCTCAACAAGCTCTACAAGCACACGCCGCTGCAGACGACGTTCGGCGTGAACATGGTCGCGCTGGTCGACGGCGTGCCGCGCCTGCTCGGGCTGCTGCCGATCGTCAAGAACTACGTCGACCACCAGCGCGAGGTCATCGTCCGGCGCACCCAGCACGAGCTGGCGGAGCGCGAGGCGCGGCTGCACATCCTCGAGGGACTGCTCATCGCGATCGCCGACATCGACGCGGTGATCAACCTCATTCGATCCTCGAGCGACCCGGACGCGGCGCGCGACGCGCTGATGGAGCGCTTCGAGCTGTCGCGCATCCAGGCGCAGGCCATCCTCGACATGCGCCTCGCTCGGCTCACGGCGCTGGAGGCGGACAAGGTCCAGCAGGAGCACGACGACACGCTCGAGCGGATCAAGGAGCTGCGCGAGCTGCTCGGCGACGAGGCGAAGGTCATGGCCCTCATCAAGGAGGAGCTGCTCGAGATCCGCGAGCGCTACGGAGACGAGCGCCGCACCCAGATCACGCACTCCGAGGACGAGATCGACATCGAGGACCTGATCGCCGACCAGCAGATGGTCATCGCGATCACGCACTCGGGCTACATCAAGTCCCTGCCGCTCGCCACCTACCGCCAGCAGAAGCGCGGCGGCGTCGGCGTGACGGGGATGGACATGAAGGACGAGGACTACATCGAGCACCTCTTCGTGTGCTCGACGCACGACTACCTCCTGTTCTTCACGAACCGCGGGAAGGTCTACCGCCAGAAGGTCTACGAGCTCCCGGAGGCGCAGCGCACGGCCAAGGGCCGCGCGCTCGTGAACATCCTCCCGCTGCGCGAGGGCGAGCGCGTCCAGGCGGTCCAGGCCACGCGCGACTTCAAGGAGGGCAAGTTCCTCGTCTTCGCCACCCGCAAGGGCCAGATCAAGAAGACCGAGTTCCTCGCCTACAACACGCCGATCAAGGCCGACGGCATCATCGCGATCAAGATCCGCGACGACGACGAGCTCGTGGCGGTCCGGCGGACCAGCGGCGACGACGACATCATCATGGTCTCCCGCTCGGGCCAGGCGGCGCGCTTCAACGAGGACGACGTCCGGCCCATGGGCCGCGACACGGGCGGTGTGCGCGGCATGAACGTCTCGCGCGGGGACAACTGCGTGCTGGCCATGGACGTCGTGCGCCCCGACACGGAGCTGTTCGTGGTCACGGACGCCGGCTACGGCAAGCGCAGCGACATCGAGGAGTACCCGGTCAAGGGCCGCGGCACGATGGGTGTCAAGACCATCAGCCTGACCGAGAAGAAGGGTGGTGTGGCCGGCGCGCTGATCGTGCGCGAGCACCACGACCTGGTGTTCATCTCGCAGAACGGGATGGTCCAGCGCACCGGCGTGCGCGGCATCTCGAAGCAGGGCCGGTCGGCCCAGGGCGTGCGCGTGATGAACCTGCGCGAGGACGACCAGGTGAGCGCGGTGGCGCTGGTGATGGAGGCCTCGGCGGACACGTCCGCGGAGGTGGCCGTGGAAGAAGAGCTGCCGGAGCCCGAGTCGTCGTCGGACTAGCCGCTCGGGCGGCGGGTCCTGTCTCCGGCATCGGTCACCGTTCGAGCTCGCTGCGCTCGCTCATCCGGTAACCGACAGCCGTCGCCACCCGCCGAGGGACGCCGCGCCTCCCTGCCCAAAGCCCGGCGAGCGGCGCGGCGCTACAGGGCACGGCACGCACCACCTTCTGCTTTGAGCAATGGCGAGCTGGATGGGCGCCGCGGCGCTTCTCGGGCGCGCGACGGAGACAGGCCCCGCCCGCCGGAAACGAAGGGGCGGCCCCGGCCAGCCACGACCCCCGCGTCTGCTTCAATGAGATCACCAGGGAAAGGAGGTGGTCCTAGCTTGAGTGACAGATTTTTCGGGACCCTGGAGGTGCCCGGCCGTTAGGTCGGAGCTGGGCCCACAGGCCTAGCGGAGTCCAAACCGGGACGCCGTCGGCGCCGTGGCCGGGAGTGGTCCCTCCGGCCGCAGTTCAGCGGAGCCGATTCAGTCCAGCAACCTTGAGGGGCGCCTTCGGGCGCCCCTCATCGTTCACTAGGGCGTCGTGGTCTGGTCCGCGGCGTCCTGGTTCGCCCGAAGGTCACGCACGGCCTGCTCCAGGAAGGTGATCTTCCCGTTCAGGACCTTGTTGCGCGCTTCGAAGCGCTTCCACTGGCGGTCGCGCGTGGCGATCAGGTCGCGGATGTCGCGGATGGCCCCTTCGAGGTTCTCCACCCGCGCCGTGAACGGGCCGGACTCGAGCTGGCCCGAGAAGCTCTCGAGCCGCCGGTTCACCCGCCGCTCGATGGCCTGCACCTGGGTCGCGGCGGCGTCCACGCGCTCGGCGTCCGCGTCGTTGTCGCTTGCCGTGATGAAGGCGAAGACGGCGATGGCGGTCGCCGCGACCGCCCAGGCGGCGGTCACGATCAGCCAGCGGCGAAGGCTGCTGATGTCGTCCCGCGTCGCGGCCCGGCCGGCCCGAGCAGAGTCCCGAGGCGGCTCTGCCGCGGGGGGCGTCGCCGCCCGGGGGGGCTGGTGGTTCGTCGCCGGCGGACGTGGCGCTGCCGGCGCGGCGCTCTCGAGAGGGGGCGGGGCCGGTGTGCGCGGGGCGGGTTGGGTCGGCGGCGCCGCGGCCGCGGAGGCTCCCGCCGGCACCGCCGCCGGTGGCGGCGCCTGGCGCGTCGGAAGGGGCTGGGTCGGCGGCGCCGCCGGCGGGGCCGGGTGACGGGTAGGGAGAACCGGGCGGCCGCGGCGGCGGCCGCCGAGGGGCCAGCGCATCAGGCAGCCACCAGGTACTGCTCCCAGGCAGGCGGGATGGTCGGCGTGGCCACGTGGATGAAGACCGTGGAGCTCGGCGCGCGCGGGGTCCGCACGGGGACCATGTTCGCCTGCTTGGGGAGCCGGTCGCCCTTGCGGCGATTGCACGGCGCGCAGCAGGTGACGATGTTGTCCCAGGCGGAGGTGCCGCCCTTCGAGCGCGGGATCACGTGGTCGACCGTGAGGTTGCCGCGCTCGTGCCCGCAGTACTGGCAGGTCCAGCGGTCGCGCGCGAAGACGGCGCGGCGCGTGATCTTGCGGCGGTGGGCGTCGCGCGGGATGCGCACGTAGGTCAGCAGCCGGATCACGACAGGGCGGGGGAGGCTGAGGCTCTCCGCGTGGAGCGCCCACTCCCCGTGCTCGAGCACCTCCGCGCGGTTCTTGAGGATGAGGACGGCAGCCCGGCGCACGGTGCAGACGTTGATCGGCTCGAAGGAGGCATTCAGGACAAGTACCCGGCCGGACGACCGCCCGCGCTGCTCAGGCCGGCCGGGGCCCGGCAGCGCGCGCACAGGGCCTGGTTCGGAGTCACCTGCCCCGGCTGTCAGCAGCGGTTCGGCGCGTGCCGCCACGATGCGGGAGTCTAGCCAGGCGCCTGCTGAGAATCGCCGGTCGCCGCGGGATAGGAGCCGAGCACCCGGATCTCCTCCACGCGGCTGCGGAGCGCCTCCAGCGCCTCGCTGACCGGCGGCCGGTCCGCCGCGCCGTCGAGGTCGACGAAGAACATGTAGTGCCCTAGGCGCACGCGGCGGGGCCGCGACTCGATGCGCGTGAGGTTCACGTGGCGGTCCGCGAACTGGCGGAGCACCTCGACGAGCCAGCCGGGGGACTCGTCGCCGGCGCCCCAGAAGACGATCGACGTCTTGGCGTCCGGGCCGGGGTCGGCGCCGTCGCCCGCGGGGGCCAGCCAAACGAAGCGCGTCACGTTGTCGGGGCGGTCCTCAACGTTCGCGGCCAGGACGCGGCAGTCGTACAGCTCTGCGGCGAGCCGTGAGCCGAGGGCGGCGGCGGTCCCGTCGCCGTTCCGCACGTTCATCACCGCGTCGGCCGTGGACGGGGCCGTCATGCGCTCCGCCTGCGGCAGATGCTCGCGCAGGAAGCGCGCGCACTGGGCGCTGGCCTGCGGGTGGGACACCACGCGCGTGATCTCGCCAAGGTCGATCTCGGTCCGGGCCACCAGGCAGTGGTGGATGGGGTGGACGACCTCGCCGGCGATGCGCACGCGGTCAGCGTCGCCGGCCAGCGCGTCGAGCGTCGCCGCGACGCCGCCCTCGAGGGCGTTCTCGATCGGCACGACCGCGCGGTCCACCAGGCCGTCCTGGACGGCCATGACCGTGTCCCATACGGACGCGCACGGCACCTCCTCGACGCCCGGCGGCGCCGACGCCCGGAGCGCCTCCTCGCTGTAGGTCCCGGCCGGGCCGAGGTAGCCGACCCGCATCAGGCGCGGGCGGGTGCCCCGGACATCGCGGTCTCCACGGCCTCGATCTCCTCGGGCGAGAGCTCCACCTCGGACTCTCCCTCGTGCAGGTGCTTCACGTAGACCCGCGCCTGATCACGGTGATGGATCGCGGAGACGACCACCCCGCTGCGCCGCGAGTCGAGCAGGGCGAGGCTGGTCGACTGGCGCCCAGACATCTCGCCGTAGGCGTCGTAGCGGACCAGCGACGTGTTGGTGACCGAGCCGTCGATCCGGCGCTCGGCCTCCGTCATGCGCTCGTCGAGTCGCTCGGCGGTCTCCTCGAGCCAGTCGCGGAGCTGGATGAAGGCCTCCTGGAGCGTGGATGCGTGCTGGACGAGGTCGGCGTTCGCGTCGCCGAGCACCGTGCGCTGGGCGGCGCGCAGCCGGCGCAGGCGCACGGAGTTCACGATCGTCCAGACGAGCGCGATCAGGGCCACGCCGGCCGCGGCCAGCGCGACGATGCCCTGCGTGGTCGTGAGCTCGTCCACGTCCGGAGCGTAGCGTCGCTATCGGGTGAAGATCACGCTGTACGTCTGCGAGTTGTTGTCGGTCTTCTCCTCGCCCGGGACCGCCTCGACCTCGACGCTGATCGGGACGCTCTGGCCCGTCGGCGGGCGCTCCTCGAGCGCGATGGAGACCGACTTGGTCTCGCCGGCGGCGATGGTGTCGATCGTGCCCTCGAGGTCCGTGGCGTCGTCGCCCTGCCCGACGGTGACCTTGACCGGCACGTCGGTCTCGGTGCTGTCGCCCTGGTTCGCCACCTGCACCTCGAAGTTGAGGTCGCCGCTCAGGGTGACGGTCACGGAGTCTCCCGGGACCAGCGCGACGCCGCCGAGCGAGACGCCCACGAGGCCGTTGCCGTGAAGGCCGCCGCTGGCCTGGTCGTCGCCGGGCTGGCCCGTTCGCAGCTGGGTGATCGCCTCCGACACGCGCTCGGGCTGGAGCCACTCGATGTCGGGCACGAAGGTGCTGCTCGGCACCGTCTTGCCGCTGACGTCCTGCTCGCGCAGGTCCTCCTCGAGGATCGGCTTGAAGCGGCCGGCGTAGATCACGTCGCTCGCGAGCAGCACCTGCATCTGGCGGGCAACGCCCTCGGAGCCCTCGCGCCGCGACTCGTCGCCGAGCGCGTTCGGGAGGTCGGCGGCGATGCGGGCGAGGGCGTCGCGGCGGAACTCGAGCGTCTCGACCAGGTAGCGGTGCGCCTGGGAGACCTCGTCGGGCACGTCCAGGTCGCGGGCGCGGTCGACGATCGACTCGGACTGCACCTTGTAGCCGTTCACCTTGCTCTGGGAGTCGACCGCCTGGTCCGAGCCGCCCGAGCTCTGGAGGAGCGCGAACAGCTCCTTGCTCTGGCCGTTCGACTCGTTGACGAGCACCTCGGCGTTGTCCACGTAGTCCTCGATCGCGCGCTCCTTGCGGGCGTCGAGGCAGCCGCGCACCCCGAGGACGAGCAGGATGAGAACGAGCAGGGCGGCGCCCGCGGCTATCGTGCGCCGCACCATCATTGTCTGCCGATCAGCCGCCCTGCCGCCCGGTCGGCGGCGGGAACGCGCTGCTGGCTCGTCCGGTTCGTCGAGGAATGACACGGTGAACCTGTGCGCCCGGAGTATGAACGTAGGGCAGGACGCGCCGGGCCGGGACCGAAAACGCATCTGGGATGAGCCGTTCTGAGAGCGCCCTGACGGAGCGCCTGCCGGAAGCCCGGCTGGTGCTCGGCCGCTACCGGCTGGACCGCCGCCTCGGCGCCGGCGGCTTCGGCGTGGTCTGGCTGGCCTGGGACGAGAAGCTCGAGCGCGAGGTGGCGGTCAAGGCCATGCCGCTCGAGCGCGGCAGCGGGGAGCGGGTGGAGCGCGAGGCGCGCGCCGCCGCGCGGCTGAACCACCCCGGCATCGTGGCGGTCTACGAGCTCGCCTCGGACGAGCACGAGGTCTACCTGGTGTCCGAGCTCGTGCGCGGCCGCACGCTTGCGGAGCTGCTGCGCGCGGGCGCGGTGTCGGACCGCGACGCCGCCCGCATCGGCGTCGTGCTCTGCGACGCCCTCGAGCATGCCCACGCGCGCGGGGTGATCCACCGCGACGTGAAGCCGCAGAACGTCATGGTGGTCGCCGAGCCCGCCGCCGGCGCGGGGTTCGCCAAGCTGGCCGACTTCGGCGTGGCGCACGTGGCGAGCGGTGACCCGCTCACCCATCCCGGTGACGTCATCGGGACGCTCGCCTACATGGCGCCCGAGCAGGCGGAGGGCGGCGCCGTGACCCCCGCCTGCGACGTCTACTCGCTGGCGCTCACGCTCTACGAGGCCTGGACCGGCGCGAACCCGATGCGCGGGAACGGCCTGGCCGCGACCGTGCGCCGGCTCGGGCGGCCGCTGCCGTCGCTCCACTCGCGCCGGCGCGACCTCCCGCCCGAGCTCGCGGACGCGATCGACGCCGCGCTCGAGCCGGACCCCGCGCTGCGCCCACCGCCGGGCGAGCTGCGCGCGGTGCTCGCGCAGGCGGCCGCGGAGCTGAGCGATGAGGGCGGTCTCGTGGAGCCCGCGACGCTGCGCCGGGTGGGGCTGCCCACGACCCGCACGCGCGGCCGCTTCCTCCGCAGGCGGCGCGATGAGGACACGCCGCTTCCGGTCACGCCGCTGGAGGAGCCGGCCGCACGCCCGCGGCTCGACCCGGCCGCCGGCCTGGGCATGCTCGGCCGCGTCCGCCGCCCCTACGGCGAGCCCCCGCCCCTCGGCAGCCGTGTCGCGGCCCGTGCGATGGCCGGAGCCGCGCTCGGGTGCCTTCTGCTCGCGGGCCTCGTGTTCCTCGGCGAAGCCGAGCCCGAGTCCGCGCCGCTCGCGGCGGCGGCCGGGGCGCTCGCGACCGCGCTGATGCCGCGGCTCGGCTGGCTCGCGTCGGCGGCCGCCCTCTGCGGCTGGCTGGCCACCGCCGGCGGCCGGCCGGGCAGCGCGCTGGTCGTGCTCGCGGCGGCGCTGGCGGTCCCCCTGCTGCTCCCGCGCGCCGGCCTGCTCTGGTCGCTGCCGGTGGCGGCGCCGCTGCTCGGCGCGCTCGGCCTGGCTCCGGCCTTCGTGGGCCTGGCCGCCCTGGCGCCCACCATGTGGCGGCGCGCCGGCCTGGCCGCCGCAGGACTCGTGTGGCTGTTCGGCGCGGAGGCGCTGACCGGCGACGCGCTGCTCTTCGGCGTTCCCGACGCGGTGCCGGACGCCGGAGGCTGGCAGGAGTCGGTCTCGGCCGCGGCGCGCGACGTGATCGCCCCGATCGCGTCGTCGCCTCAGACGACGGCCCTGATCGTGTGGGCGGGGTTCGCGGCGCTGCTTCCGTTCCTGCTGCGCGGCCGCTGGCTCGCGATGGACTGCCTGGGCGCCGCGCTGTGGGCGGCGGGCCTGATGGCGGCGCTGGCCGCGGTGGGCGACCTGACCGCCGGCGGGGCGGTGCTGGACCAGGCCCGCGGCGCCGTGGCCGGCGCTCTCGTCGGCGCGGTCGTGGCCGTGGCGATCTCCCAGTCCGCACCCCCAACCGCGGGCTGGCGGGCCCAGCCCGTGACGACCGCATAGGTCTACCCTCCGCATCAGCATGAGCGTCCTGCGCAACCTCGAGGCGAAGCTCGGCGGCCTGGTCGAAGGCGCCTTCGGGCGCGCCTTCAAGACCAACGTCCAGCCGGTGGAGCTGGCGCACAAGCTGGCGAAGGAGATGGAGGAGAACCAGATGGCCTCCGTCTCGCGCGTCTACGTGCCGAACCACTACCGCGTCTTCCTGTCGCCCGCCGACCGCGAGCAGTTCGCGAGCTACGAGCCCGCGCTCCGCAAGGAGCTCTCCGACTACCTGCTGGAGCACGCCCGGCAGGAGCGGCTGGCGCTCACGAGCCGTCCGCAGGTCGAGTTCCACACCGACGACCGGCTCGACCTGGGCGAGTTCGGGATTCAGGCGCAGCTCCTGTCCCCGCCGGAGGAGGAGGCGCCCGCGGACGCTCCGGCGCCGTCCGCCGGCGACTTCGGCCACACGATGGTCTACACGCCCGCCGGCGACGCGCGCCTGCTCGAGCCGAAGGACGAGCGCGGGCAGGCGCTGCTCGTGGGCGGCGGCCGCCGCAACGTCCTCAGCGGCAGGCGCGTGGTGGTGGGACGCAGTCGCGACTGCGACGTGGTGGTGAACGACCCGAACGTGTCCCGCCGGCACGTCGAGATCCGCCGCGAGGACGACGGCTGGATGCTCGCCGACCTCGGGTCCACCAACGGCGTCCGGGTCAACGGCAGGCGCGTGGAGCGCGCTCCGCTTCGGTCCGGCGACCGCATCACGATCGGAGTCACGGACCTGACCTTCGAGCTCGAATAGGGCGCCACATGGACGAGCCGCTCGCCGTAGCGCTGAAATTCGGCTTTCTCGCAGTCCTCTATCTCTTCCTCTTCTGGATCGCGCGCAGCTCCATGCGCGACCTCGCCAAGTTCGAGGGCGCCGCGGCGGCCGAGCCGGCCGAGGCTCCCGGCGCGTCCCGGCGCCGCTCCGCGCTGCCGGACCTCGCGGCCGGGGTCTCGCCCCAGCTCGAGGTGGTCGCCGCGATGGGCTACGAGCCGGGCACCACCTTCGACGTGCGTGACGGAGCGACACTCGGCCGATCGGACGGCGCCGACATCCGGATCGACGACCCGTTCGCGTCGTCGGCGCACGCACGCGTCTTCCAGCGCGGCGACTTCATGTACGTGGAGGACATGGCCTCGACGAACGGCACGTACCTGAACGGGCGCCAGCTGAAGACCGCGGAGCGGCTCAAGATGGCGGACTTGATCCGGATCGGCGACACCGAGTACCGCTACCGGGAGTAGCGGCCGTGGCCCTGCGGATCGTCGACCAGGCCGGCCGTACCGACGTCGGCCGGCAGCGCAGCGCGAACGAGGACGCGCTCGTGCTCGCCCCGCCGTTCTACGCGGTCGCGGACGGCATGGGCGGCGCGCGCGCGGGCGAGGTCGCGTCGTCGCTCGCCGCCGGCGTCTTCGAGGAGGTGCGCGACTCGGGCGAGCCGCCGGAGACGCGGCTGACCAGGATCGTCGAGGAGGCGAACCGGCGGATCTACGACCTCGCCTCCACGGACGAGTCGCATCGCGGGATGGGCACCACGCTCACCGCGGCCATGGTCCACGGCGGCGAGGTCAGCCTCGGGCACGTCGGCGACAGCCGGGCATACCTGCTGCGCGACGGCAAGCTCGAGCAGCTCACCCGCGACCACTCGCTCGTGGCCGAGCTCGAGCGGACCGGCCAGATCACGCCCGAGGCGGCGGAGCACCACCCGCAGCGGTCGATCATCACCCGCGCGCTCGGGCCCGAGCCGAGCGTCCAGGTCGACACCTACACCGTCGGCGGCCGCGACGGGGACGTGTTCCTGATCTGCTCCGACGGCCTCACGAGCATGATCTCCGACGACGACGTCGCGACCCTGCTGCGCTCGGGCGGCACGCTCGAGGAGGTCGCGGAGTCGCTCGTGCGCGCCGCGAACCAGAGCGGCGGCAAGGACAACATCACGGTGGTCCTGTTCAGGCTCGGCGACGGGGACGGCGGGCAGGCGCCGCCCGCGGACGAGACCATTCCCGGAACGCTCAAGGCCGACGAGGTCTCGGAGGCCGCGCCGGCGGCGGCGGAGCTTCCTCCCGACGCCACGATGGTCCGGCGGCCCGAGCCGCGGCCGCAGCCCAGGGCGCAGCCGAAGGGCCGGCGGCGGCGGTTCGGCATCGGCGTCGCGGCCCGGGTGGTCGTGGGGCTCCTCTTCCTCGCGGGCGTGGTGGCCGGCCTCTACGCGCTCAGCCGCCAGGTCTACTTCGTGGCCACGAACGACGGCGGCCTCGTGACGCTCTATCGCGGCGTCCCGTACGAGCTGCCCCTCGGCGTCGACCTCTACGAGCAGGAGTACGCGAGCGGGGTGCCCGCCCGGGCGATCCCCGCGGCCCGCCGCAGGGCCGTGCTCGACCACTCCTGGCGCAGCAGGGAGGACGCGACCGACCTCGTGCGCGAGCTCGAGCGCGGCAACCTCGACCCGGGCGGGGGCGCATGACGGCGCGCTCGCGCGAGCTGTTCGGCCTGATCCCGGTCTCGCTGCTCGTGGCCGCCGGGTTCGCGGCCGTGCTCGCCACGCGCAGCGAGGACGTGAGCGACGCCACGATCACCTACGGCGCCGTCTTCCTCGGCCTCTGCGTGGCGGCGCACCTGTTCATCCGGCTGCGCCTGCCTGACGCCGACCCGTACATGTTCCCGATCTCCGCGCTGCTCGCCGCGGTCGGGCTCGTCGTCATCTACCGGATCGACACGGAGCTGGCGCGGGAGCAGGCCCAGTGGTTCGTCGTCGGGCTGCTCTTCTTCTGCGCGACGATCCAGCTGCTGCGCGACCACCACGTGCTCGAGCGCTACCGCTACACCATCGCGGCGGCGTCGATCGCGCTGCTGGTGATGCCGCGGCTGCCGGGCATCGGCGCCCAGGTGAACGGCGCGTTCCTTGCCATCAAGCTCGGCCCGATCCAGTTCCAGCCCGCCGAGTTCGCGAAGCTCGGGATCATCATCTTCCTCGCGAGCTACCTGCGCGAGACGGGCGACATCCTCGTGCGGCCGCGGCTGCGCCCGCTGCCGGCGGCGCGCCAGGCGCTCCTGTACGGCGTGCCGGCCGTCCTGGCGCTGCTGATCGCGCTCGTGCTCGACCTGACGACGGTCGAGATCGTGCTGCTCGCGGTCTTCGTGGCGTCGCTGATCGCCGTGATCCGGGAGCGGCCATCGCTCAAGCACTTCGGCCCGCTGCTGCTCGTGTGGGGCCTCGCGATGCTGATGCTGATCTTCATCCGCGACCTCGGCAGCTCGCTGATGTTCTTCGGCGGCTTCCTTTCGCTGCTCTACGTGGCCACCGGGCGGCTCTCGCTCGTCAGCGTCGGCGCCACGATGTTCCTCGGCGGCGCGGCCTTCTTCGCCAACAGCGTCGCGCACGTGCACGACCGCGTGGAGATCTGGCTGGACACGTTCTCGACGAAGCGCGAGCTCTGCCCGAGCACCGGCGAGGTCACCGAGTTCGTG
>JAFGJG010000191.1 GCA_016929195.1 Thermoleophilaceae bacterium | reverse complement strand
TCGAGATGAGCTCTCCCATCCCCTTGAGGGAGTAAGACCCCTGGAAGACCACCAGGTGATAGGCCGGATGTGTAAGGGCAGCAATGCACTCAGCAGACCGGTACTAATGGTTCGAGGGCTTGACGGATTTTGATTTCCCCCGTCTTGGTTGGCCGCTGTGCAGTTTTCAAGGCTCGGTGTGGCGCCGGGTCTCGCAACCTTTCGGTGGCGATAGCGAGAGGGCCACACCTCTTCCCATTCCGAACAGAGAAGTTAAGCCTCTCAGCGCCGATGGTACTTGGGCCTCGCGGCCCTGGGAGAGTAGGTCGCCGCCGTTCTTCATTCACGGGCCGCCCGCCGAGGGCGGCCCGTCGTCGTTGAGGCCCGACGGGCTATCTACACTCCGACCCTCCGATGACCCCCATAGCGCTCTCAACCGTCGGCCTGATCTTCCTGGTCATCGCCGGCGTGATGGTCGTGTTCTTCATCGGCGGCCTGATCGCCGTCTACGTCCGATCGCAGCGCGAGGCCGGCGTGTACGAGGAGCACGTGCGCGAGGCCGACCAGGCGCTCGAGCGCGCGCGGGCCGGAGACCGCGGCTGGGACCGGGACGTCATGGAGAGCGTGGTGCGCTCTGCGCTGTCCGCGCAGCGCCCGGACTTCTCCTACGCCGGCCTGCATCTGGTGCTGGTGGAGGACAGGCCGGGCCAGGACGAGGACCGTGCGCACTTCGTCGCCCTGGGCGACGGCGGCGAGACGCGTGTCGTGCTGGGGCGTCAGGGCGGCGACTGGGTCGCCGAGAGCGTCGGCTAGACGCCGCGTGAGCTCGCCGGCGGTCACCGCTGCCATCCACGTGGCGGGCTTCGAGCCCGAGAACGACCTCGAGCGGGCCGTCACGGCCGACCCTCGCCTGCTCGTGGGCCTGGCCTGGGGCCGGCCCCGCCGCGGCCATCCCGAGGGCGCAGTGGGCAACCACGTTGCGGATCTCCTGAGGACCACCGACGAGTGGGGCGAGACGGGGCGGCGACGTTCCGACCTGCGCTTCATCGCGCTCGTGCATGACAGCTTCAAGTACGCGGTCAGCCCGCTGCGCCCGCGGACGGGGGAGAACCACCACGCCATGCGCGCCCGCCGCTTCGCCGAGGACTACACGAGCGAGGAGCGGCTGCTCGCCGTGATCGAGCTGCACGACCGGCCGTACCACCTGTGGCGCCGGCACCGGCGGACCGGCCACGTGCCGGACCGGAAGGGGGACGACATGATTGCCCGCCTTCCCGATCTGTCGCTGTTCGTGCGCTTCGTGGAGCTGGACGCGTCGACGGAGGGCAAGCGCCCCGAGCCGGTCGAGTGGCTCGAGAACGAGCTGCGGAAGCGCGAGCTGGCCTAGACCGCGAGGCAGAGCTGCTCGGGCACCGCGGGCGCGCCCGCGCGCATGCGCTGCGCCCGGACGACCGGGCGGGGACGGGGGCGAGGCTCGGCGGACGAAACGTGCGGCCGCGCCGTGGCGCCGGCGAGCCGGCGCGCCGCGGGGGTCGCGGCCGTGCCACGCAACGGCGCCCCGACTGCGGCGCCCCGCGCGGTCACGGCCGCCCCCTTCGCGGCTTGCTGCCCCGCGGCGCGCGCGGCGTCTCCGCCGGCGCCTCCCATCCGCGGGCCCGCGGACTCGATCGAGGGGTCGACAGGGGCGCTCGCGCGGTCGCCGGCGACGGGAGCCGCCAGTCCGTATTCGCCGAGAGTCGAGAACTCGACGATCAGGTCGAGCGCCGTGTCGAATCGCTGCCTCAGTCCGGGGAACATGTGTTCGTAAGCTAGGACCGGCGGCGGATGGAAACCCCGGTTTCCTGCAAGTTCGCTTGCAGGAGCCGCCCCGATCCCGCTCTGGAGCGGCCGTTACGCTCACCGCCCATGGGGACCCCGTTCCGCCACCAGATCCGCGTGCGCTGGAACGAGTGCGACCTCCAGGGGGTCGTCTTCTACGCGAACTACCTCATGTACTTCGACGTGGCGATGACCGAGCTCTGGCGCGAGGCCGTGGAGCCGTTCGGCGACATGAACGCCACCGGCGCGGACATGGTCGTGGCCGAGGCGCAGATCTCCTACCGGGCGTCGGCCCGGTTCGACGACGAGCTGGATCTGGTCGCGAGCGTCCTGAGGCTGGGGGACACCTCGATGACGACCGCCCTCAGCGTCGAGCGCATGCCCGCGGGCGAGGTGCTCGCCGAGGGGCGGCTGCGCCACGTGTTCGTCGAGCCCGAGACGCTCCGGAAGCGGTCGGTGCCCGACAGGGTCCGCGCCGGCCTCGACCGCCACCTGGCGGAGTAGATGCTCCACCTGCGCATCGTCGCCCCGCCCGAGCTCGCGGACCGCGTCATGGATCTCATCTGCGGGTCGGACGCGGTCGTGAACGTGGTGCACCTGAAGGGGGTGGCGCACAAGCCGGTCGGCGACGTGATCCTCTGCGACGTCGCGCGCGAGGAGGCCAGCGTGATCCTCGGCGACCTGAAGGAGCTGGAGGTCCCCCGGCACGGGTCGATCGCGGTCGAGACGGTCGACACCTCCCTGTCGGACCTGGCCGTGGCCGCCGAGAAGGCCGCCCACGGGCTGCCGTCGGACGCCGTGGTGTGGGAGGAGGTCGAGCAGCGCACCAGCGAGAACACCGAGCTCTCGCTCAGCTTCGTCGCGTTCATGGTGCTCTCGATGCAGATAGCGGCCGTGGGCATCCTGCTCGACCAGCCGATCCTGATCGTGGGCGCGATGGTCGTGGGCCCCGAGTTCGGGCCGCTCGCCGGGCTCTGCGTGGCGCTGGTCGAGCGCCGGAAGGAGCTCGCGAGGCGCTCGCTGGCGGCGCTCGGCGTGGGGTTCCCGGTCGGCATGCTCCTGACGCTCGCCGCGGTGCTCCTGTTCCGGGCGGTCGACGTGGCGCCGGACGAATTCGTGCCGGACGACCACCCGCTGACCGAGTTCATCTCGGAGCCCGACTTCTTCTCGTTCTTCGTGGCCTATGTGGCGGGCACGGCGGGCATCCTGTCGCTCACGAACGCGAAATCGGGCGCGCTGATCGGCGTGCTGATCTCGGTGACCACGATCCCCGCAGCGGCCTACGTGGGGACGGCGTTCGCCTACGGGGAGCCGAACGACGCGGTCGGAGCCGCCGCGCAGCTCGGGGTCAACCTCCTGGCCATCGTGCTCGCGGGCGTGCTCACGCTGTTCGTGCAGCGCCGCTACTACGTGCGCCGCCGGCGCGACCACCTGATGGACCCCGCGCGGGCGAAGGCGGGGCTCCCCCTCGGCCACAGCGCCCGCAAGGCGCACAAGGCGTCGCGGCCCTAGAGCGAGGACCAGATGTCGATCTTCGTGCGCACGCGCGCGATCACCTCGGAGGTGAACTCGCTCGTGGACGCGTGGCCGCCCAGGTCGGGCGTGCGCACGCCCGTGGCGGTCGCCTCGAGCACCGACTCGTAGATGGCCCGCGACGCGGTGTCGGCGCCCGGGTGGCCGAGCATCGCGGCGTAATGCAGCACCGCGGCGATGGCCAGGATCATGGCCATGGGGTTCGCGATGTCCTTGCCCTGGAGCGCGGGCGCGGTGCCGTGCGGGGCCTCGGCCATCACGGCACTCGGCTCGTAGTCGTCGTCGAAGGCGAGCAGCACGGACTCGGCGCCGGCAATCGACCCGAACATGGGCATCACGAGGTCGGAGAGGCAGTCGCCGTCGCGGTTCAGGGCCGGGATCACGAGCGGTGCGTCCGCGGCCCCGGAGATGAGCCCGGCGTAGGTCGCGTCGATCAGGACCGGGCTGTACGGCACCTCGGGATGGCGGTCGGCCGCCGCGTCCATCTCCTCCTTCAGCATGCCCTCGTAGACGGGGCTGACGGTCCACTTGGGGCCGCCGTACACGCGTCCGTGGATCCGGTCGGCGGTCCTGAAGCTGTACTCGGCAACGGCCCGGCAGACGCTCCGGCTGATGCGCTCCGTGCGGTAGGCGACCTCGTCGCCGTCCTCCTCCTCGCGCCACTGCTTCGCGCCGTACGCGTCGCCCACGGCCATGCGCACGACGGCGATCGGGTAGTGCACGCCGGCCACGGGGGTGACCCCCGGGATCCGCCGCCCGGTCCGGATGATCACCTTGCCGTCGATCGCCTCGCGGAGGAGGCGGTTGGGGCTGCCCACGTCGTCGGCACCCTCCGGCGTCACGGTGGCGGCCTTGACGGCGAAGCGCGCCTCGCGCATCGCCGCGGCGGCCGCGGTCACGACCTCGTTGCCGGTCTTGCGGCGGTTCTCGAGGGACAGGTCGTAGTGCTCGAGCTCCACGTCGACCTTCGTGACGCCAGGGTCGAGCACGCGCAGAGCCTGCTCGAGCAGCTCCTGGCCTGTCTCGTCGCCCTCGAGGACGATAATCCGCAGCTGGTCGGGCATCTGGGGCGATGAATGTAGACGGAGTGAGCTGTTCCTGGTGCGACCGCGCCATCGAGCGCGGGGACGGCTGGCGCCTGCACGAGCTGCCGGGGGCGCGCCGCGCGGCCTTCTGCCGGCTCGAACACGTCGTGCCCTGGGAGATCCAGGGGGCGCACTGGGAGGCGGTCCCTCCTGGCGAGGAGGAGCCCGAGGCGTCCGGCGACATCACGTGCGCCCACTGCGGCGAGCCGCTCGGGGACGTGACGCTCAGGCTGGTCAGGCACCGCGGCAAGCACCGCATCCCCGACTCGTTCTGCTCGATCGGGCACCTGGCCGCCTGGGCGAAGGCCGGCGGTCGCTGGCGCTAGCCCGCCAGGCCCAGCTGGTCCGCCCGGTCCTCCATCGCCGCGATCACGAACGTCAGGTGCTCGTCGAACTCCACCCCGAGCTCCTCGGCGCCGCGGCGGACGTCTTCGCGGTTCACGCCGGCGGCGAAGCTCGGCTGCTTCAGCTTCTTCTTGACGGACTTGGGCGTGAGGCCCTCGATGCCGGTCGGGCGCACCAGCGCGCAGGCGGCGATGAAGCCCGACAGCTCGTCGACCGCGTAGAGCGTCTTCGCCATCCGCGTCTCGCGCGGGACATCCATGAAGTCCGCGTGCCCGGCCACGGCGTCGATCAGCTCGTCCGGGTACCCGCGCTCGCGGAACAGCGCCAGCGCGGTGCGCGGGTGGCCGGTCGGCAGGTCCATGTCGGGGTGCCGCTCGTAGTCGAGGTCGTGCAGCAGGCCGGTGACCGCGTACAGCTCCTCGTCCTCGCCCCACCGCTCCGCGTAGGCGCGCATCGCGGCCTCCACGCCGAGCAGGTGCTTGCGGAGCGAGTCGGAGTCGATCCACTCGCACACGAGCTCCCATGCCTCGTCGCGCGTCGGGGCCGCTGCCATGGCGGGAGGGTATCCGCCGCACGAGCCGAAACCCGAGGCGAATGGCCTCCGGTACCCTTCCAAAGCCGCTTCGACAGCGGCCTGCCTGGGATCCGCGCATGGAGAAGTTCATCATCGAAGGCGGCACGCCCCTCTCGGGCTCCGTCGTTCCCGCTGGGAACAAGAACGCCGCGCTGCCTGCGCTCGCGGCGTCCTTGCTGACCGATCAGGAGGTCGTCCTCCGGAACGTCCCGCGAATCCGCGACGTGGAGGCCATGATCGAGCTGCTGATCCGGCTCGGCGTGAAGGCCGAGTGGCGCGAGGAGAACGTCGTCTCCCTGCGCGCCGACGAGGTCACGAGCACGACCGTCGACGCCGGGCTGGCCGAGCGGATCCGGGCGTCGTTCCTGGTGGCGGGCCCGCTGCTGGCCCGCTTCGGCCGCGCCGACATGCCTCCGCCCGGCGGCGACGTCATCGGCCGCCGCCGGCTCGACCCGCACTTCGACGCCTTCCGAGCCCTCGGTGCCGAGGTGAGGGTGGAGCGCACCTTCCACCTGTCCGCGCCCGACGGCCTGCACGCCTGCGACTTCTTCATGGACGAGCCCTCGGTGATGGCGACCGAGAACGCGCTGATGGCGGCTGCGCTGGCGCCCGGGTCCACGGTCATCCACAACGCCGCGGCGGAGCCGCACGTGCAGGACCTCGCGCACGTGCTCATGCAGATGGGCGCGCGCATCGAGGGGATCGGCTCGAACCTCATGATCGTGCACGGCCAGGAGGAGCTTGGCGGCGCCGACTACACGATCGGGCCGGACTACATCGAGGTGGGCAGCTTCATCGCGCTCGCCGCCTGCACCGGCGGCGAGCTGCGGATCCGGGACGTGGTGCCGGACGACCTGCGGATGACGCGGCTCTGCTTCGAGCGGCTCGGCTGCGTGGTCGAGGTGGACGGCCACGACGTGGTGGTCCCGCCGGGCCAGCACCTCCGCATCAAGTCGGACGAGGGCGACGCGATCTCCAAGATCGAGGACGGGCCCTGGCCGGCGTTCCCCGCCGACCTCACGAGCATCGCGCTCGCGATGGCCACCCAGGCGGAGGGGCTCGTGCTGATCCACGAGAAGATGTTCGAGAACCGCCTGTTCTTCGTCGACAAGCTCGTCTCCATGGGCGCTCGGGTGATCGTCTGCGACCCGCACCGCGCGGTCGTCAGCGG
>JAFGJG010000190.1 GCA_016929195.1 Thermoleophilaceae bacterium | reverse complement strand
CGGGCTCGCGCCCCCGGACCCCCGCGCCGCCTGGCCGGCCGATGCCGGGCTCGCGCCCCCGGACCCCCGCGCCGCCTGGCCGGCCGAGCTAGATCTCGGTCTCGGCGCGCCGGTTTAGCCAGACGACGAAGCCCACGTAGAGCAGCTCGATCACGGTCTGGAAGATCCGGAAGCCGACCGCTATCGCGGTGGCCACGGTGTCGTCGAGCACGGCCGAGATCGCGATGGCCAGCGCCACGTCGCGCGTGCCGAGGCCACTCGGGACGACGAAGGTGAGCACGGCCACGCAGAAGGCGACGGGGTAGGCGGCGGCCACGTACGGGAAGTCCGAGGCGGGCAGCGGCGTGAGGGCCCTGGTGAACGCGTAGACGCCCAGGCCGATCACGGCCCAGCCGCCGATGTAACCGGCCGAGAACTTCAGGACCTGGCCGAACGAGAGCACCTGGGGGAGCGGCTCGCGGCCGAGCTTGCGGAGCCCGAAGTTGGCGAGCGGCGCGAACACGCGCGGGTGCAGGAGGACCAGTACGAGCGGGATCAGGATCAGCACCGCATAGCGGCCCGGCTGGTCCTCGAGGTCCGGCAGCTGGATCACGAAGTACGCGCCGACCATCACGGCGGTCCCGAAGCCGAGCACGAGCTCGTACGCGATGCTCGCGAGGGTCACGCGCTTCGGGACCCCCTCGCGCTCGGCCATGACCATGCGGCCCACGACCATCAGGGCGTTGGTGGGCACGTAGCGCGCCAGGAGCGACTTGCCCCAGAGGGCGCGGGACGGCCGCCCGCGGAGGTGCGCCTCGCCGAGCGCATGGACCACCTGGCGCCAGAGCTCGCCCTGGACGACGTAGAAGCCGGTGACCCCGAGGGCGCCCACGACCAGCCAGCCGGGCGAGAACTGCCACTCGAAGTCGTCCGGAATCGAGTTCCACTGCTTGATGACGAAGAAGACGAGGAACGCGAAGATCAGCCCCGCGAGACCCCACTGGAGAGCCAGGCGCAGCCGCGGGTTGCCCTGCCCGATCTGCCCGATGCCGGAGGCCTTGTCGCCGGCCCGTTCGAGCAGTGTGCTTGGCTTAGCTCCCGGTTCGTCCCCTGTGAGCATCAACCGAGGTTAACCCTGGTGGAGCGATCTCTGATCCAGGCGATCGAGCAGGTTTTGACTGACCGGAGCGGTCGGATCGCCCGCTGGACCGGGGACGACGCGGCCGTGGTCCGCAGCCGGCCGCTTGCGGTCACCTCGATCGACAGCGTCGCGGAAGGGGTCCACTTCGGCTTCGGGACCCACTCTCCGGCCGACGTGGGCTGGAAGGCGCTGGCCACGGCCCTCTCTGATCTGGCCGCCATGGGAGCCGAGGCGGGCGAGGCCTACGTGGCGCTCGCCCTGCCGGCCGGCTTCGAGGGCGCGCTGGAGCTCGTCGCGGGGATGGAGGAGCTGGCGGGGCGCTGCGGGGCCACGATCGCCGGGGGCGACGTGATCCGTGCGCCGGCGCTCGTGGTGACCGTGGCGGTGACCGGCTGGGCCGACGCGGAGGAGGAGCTTGCCGGCCGCGACGGGGCGCGGCCCGGCGACCTGGTCGGCGTGACCGGGGCCCTGGGCGGCTCGGAGGCGGCGCGCGTGCTGCTCGAGCGCGGCGAGGAGCCGCCGCCCGAGGCGCTCCGGCGCCACCTGCGGCCCGAGCCGCGGCTGGCGGCCGGGCGCACGCTGGCCGCCGCGGGCGCCACGGCGATGATCGACCTGAGCGACGGCCTGGCCACCGACGCCGCGCACGTGGCGAAGCGCAGCGGCGCCGAGCTGCGGCTGCGGCTCGCGGACCTGCCGCTCGCGGAGGGGGTCGACCGGATGGACGGGGACCCGCACGTGTTCGCCGCCACCGCGGGCGACGACTACGAGCTGCTCGTGACGGTGCCGCCGGAGCGCCGCGCCGACGCCGTCCGGGCCGCCGAGTCGGGCGGGACGACGCTCACCTGGCTAGGCGACGTCGCGGCCGGCCTCGGGCTCGCCCTCCTCGACGAGCACGGCCACGACGTTGCCGGTCTGGAGGGTTACGAACACGCCTGAGGCGAGCATCGCCTCGGCCACGGCCCGCGGGTCGACGACGTAGTTCGCGAGCTCGATCCGCTTTGGCATGCCTACTGCTCCTTTCGCCGTCCCTATCGGCAGCGGCGGCGCGCGGGTCGTGCTCGGGCACCGCGGGTGGACGGGTTGGCAGCCGGCGCCGCGGGGTTCACCGCCGCAGCGCGGACTTCGTGCCGCCGAGCGACCCCGGGCCGAGGTAGCGGCCGGGCCCGTACACGGGCGGCCCGCCGGGCGCGTCCTGGCGCGGCCGCTCGCGGGGGGTGCGATACGTCAGCTCGAGCAGGGCCCCGAGCGCGGCCAGCCAGAGGCAGCCGATCAGGACCGACGGCAGCCCGAGCGTGTGACCCGTCACGAGCAGCAGCAGGTACCAGAGGCTCTCGAGCGGGTCGATCGAGAGTGCGAACAGGTGGTACACCCAGACCAGCACGACCGGCAGCGCGCCCAGGCCGACGAGGACGGCGCGCGCCCTGCGCGCGGGCGGCGGGCGGGTCAGCGCGGTGAGGGCCCAGAGGTGCGCGGCCGGAACCGCGACGAGCGCGGCCGCCGGATTCAGCATCCAGAGGAGCACGCCCGCGACCGCGAGCGCGAGGGCCAGCGCCACCCCCGCACCCGGATCGGTCGGGTCCGGGAGGGACGGCTCGGGGCGGCGAGCCAGTCTGCGCGCCACGAGCCAACCGCCCAGGGCGGCCAGCGCCACGGCGCCGAGCACGGCCAGCCCGGCACCGTCCAGGGGCATGTCCTCGGGCGGCATCGGCGCCGGCGGGGGCGCCGGGGTCGCCCCGGCGAGCGCGAGCAGCTCCGCCATCGCGAGCGCACACAGCAGCGCCGCGAGCCACGCGCCGATCCAGCGGGCCCAGGGCAGCACCGCCACGCGCCGGCGCCGCGCGCGGGCGAGCGCGTCGACGCTCACCGCGATCACCGGCAGCAGCAGCGTGCCGGCAAGCAGCGCCAGGACCCAGCCGGGCACAACCTGGCTGACCACGAGCAGGTAGGTCTCCGGGCCGTCGCCGGCGCGCGCGCGCGCGTCGACCGCCGTGAGCGTTCGCAGCGCGGCCCGTCCGAGCGTTCCGAGGCGGTCCTCGTCGATCTCCTCGGCCGGCCCGCTGCCCGCCGGCGGCAGCTCGCCGCTGCCCGAGATCCGTACGGCGTCGAAGCCGCGCTCGAGCAGCGGTCCCTGGGCGCCGACGCCGATCGGGAACGACAGCCGGGCGAGCTGCCCGAACGAGCCGCTCGCCTCCGCCTGGCGGTCGAGCTCCTGGCGGATCGAGTCTGAGGCCGTCCGCTGCAGCGCGATTCCGGCGCGGCGCGAGTCGTTCGACCACGGCTGGACGAAGGACCCGCGGCGCTCGCGCGAGCCGAGGTCGGACACGACGATCACCGCGTCCACCTGCGCGGGCGAGCCGAGCGACTCCGCCAGCCGGATCGCCCCCACCTCTCCGAGCGTCGACCCGTCCGTGGACGCGAGCACGAGCGTCTTGCGCGTCGCCCGCCCCTCGAAGATGCGTGCCAGCTCGAGCAGGGCGGCGGTGTCGGATGCGCTCCCCGGCGCGTCCGGCGTGACGGACGAGTCGCGCTCGGCCACCACCACGACCTGGCGGCGCGTGCTGCCCACTCGCCTGCCGATCACGTTCACGAGGTCGCGGCCGGCGTGCGTGAAGCGGTCCGCCTCGACGCGAAAGCCGCGCGCAGCGAACTGCGTGGCCACGAGCCGGGCGACGGCGCGGTCCCCGGCGGTCCCCGCCGTGCGATCCGGGTTGGCCTCCGCGATCGCCGCCGCCCGGACGGCCGCCACGCGTCCGTCGAACAGCACGTCGGCTGCGAGGCCCTGGGGCAGCGGCCGCGGCCTGTCCTCGAGCGAGAACATCGCCAGCAGCACCGCCAGCAGGGCCGGCACGAATGCCGCCCTGTAGACGGCCGGCTCGATCACGCCGGGAAGCTCACCTCGCCGCAACCTACAATCTCGAAGGTGTCGGGTTCTGCACCCCGGATCCTCCTCGTAGACGACGAAGAGGCAGTCCAGAAGCTGCTCGCGTATCCGTTGCGCAAGGACGGCTACCAGGTGGTGCCGGCGCTGGACGGGTCGGAGGCTCTCGATCGGCTCCGGGAGGACAGCTTCGATCTCGTCGTCCTCGACGTGATGCTCCCGCGCCGTGACGGGTTCGACGTCTGCCGCCAGATCCGCTCGCGCAGCGCCGTGCCGATCATCATGCTCACCGCCAGGACGGAGGAGCTCGACAAGGTGCTCGGCCTCGAGCTCGGCGCGGACGACTACATCACGAAGCCGTTCTCCGTCCGCGAGTTCCGCAGCCGGGTGAAGGCGGTGCTCCGCCGGGCCGCGCTGGCGCATCCGGAGGAGCAGCTCGAGGAGCCGATCCGCGTCGCCGACGTTGAGGTCGACTTCGAGCGCCGGCGCGTGACCGTGCGCGGCGCGGACGTGCAGCTCACGTACGTCGAGTTCGAGATCCTCGCGGCGCTAGCACGCTCGCCGGGGCGCGTGCTCAGCCGCACCAGCCTGCTCGAGCGAGTCTGGGGCGACTCCGCCTATCGCGACCCGCGGACCATCGACGTGCACATCCGCCACCTGCGCGAGAAGCTCGAGCGCGACTCCGGCGAGCCCGAGCTGATCCTCACCGTGCGCGGCGTGGGCTACCGGTTCAAGGACGACTAGGCGCGGCGTGCCGAAGCTCCGCTCGCTGCGCAACAAGCTCGCGATCCTGTTCTTCGCGATCACCGCCGCGGCGTTCGCGGTCATCTATTTCGTCGTCGTCCCGCAGCTCGAGTCGAACCTGGAGAGCCGGCGGCTCCAGGACCTGCGCCACTCGGCCGCACAGGGGCGCGTCTCGCTCGAGGAGCTGCTCGCCTCGGAGGCCTCCGCCCCGCGCATCGACCGCAGGGTGCGCGCGGTCGCCGACGCCACCGACGCCCGGGTGACGCTCCTGAGCTGGCGCGAGTCGCTCAAGGGCCCCCAGGGCCACGGGCGCGAGCTGCGCTTCTACGCGCTCTCCGACTCGCGCGAGGCCGAGCGCGCCTTCCCGCGCGACGAGGAGCTGATGCGGCAGGCGGTCACGAGCGGCCACAGCCACAGCGGCTTCGGCTGGTTCGGCGGCGAGAAGATCGGCATCGTCGCCCAGCCCGTGAAGGACCGCGGCGAGCCGGCCTGGGTCGCGCTCTACTCCCAGGACCTCGAGGACGTGGCGGAGACGGTGGCCTTCGTCCGCGAGCGCGTGCTGATCGCTACCGGGGCCGCCCTGCTGCTCGCCCTGATCGGCGGCTACCTCGTCGCGCTCTCGCTCGCCCGGCGCGTCCGCAGGCTCGAGGCGGCCGCCGCCGACGTGGCGCGCGGCCGCGACATCGCGCCGCTGCCAGTGGACTCGCGCGACGAGCTCGGCGAGCTCACTCGCACCTTCAACGAGATGCAGCAGCAGCTTCGGCGCGTGGACATCGCGCGCCGCGAGTTCATCGCCACCGCCTCGCACGAGCTGCGCACGCCGATCTTCTCGCTCGCGGGGTTCGTCGAGCTGCTCCAGGACGAGGAACTCGACGAGGAGACCCGGCGCGAGTTCCTCGACACGATGAGCGAGCAGGTGGCGCGCCTGCGCAAGCTGTCCGTGGACCTGCTCGACCTCTCCCGGATCGACACCGGCTCCCTCCAGCTCGAGCGCGAGCCCGTGGACCTCGCCGAGCTGGCGCGGTCGGTGGCAGGCGAGTTCGCGCCGGCGCTCAGCGAGCACCACACCGAGCTCGAGGTGAAGCTGCCCGAGACCGGGCCCGAGGCGAGCTGCGATCGTGAGCGCGTGGCACAGATCATGCGCATCCTCCTCGACAACGCGATCCGCCACACCCCCGACGGCACGCCGGTCACGGTTTCCGCGCAGCGGGTGAACGGCACCGCGTCGCTCACAGTCTCCGACCGCGGCCCGGGCCTCGACGAGAGCATCCGCGGCCAGGCCTTCGAGCGCTTCTTCACCGGCGACGGCGCTCGCGGCGCCGGTCTCGGCCTGGCGATCGCCCGCGAGCTCGCGGAGCGGATGGAGGGCGAGCTCAGCCTGACCCCGCGCGCCGGTGGCGCCACCTTCACGCTCGACCTCCCGACCGGCGAGCGCAGGGCGTGAGGTGCGCGGCGGCGGCGCTGGCCGCCGTCCTCCTCCTCGGCGGCTGCTCAGTCGACGGCGGGGGCGACGAGAGCCCCTCGGCTCAGGCGCCGGAGCAGGTGACCACCACGCGCGTCCAGGTGGTCGAGGGGATCGGCCGGCGCGGCGGCTTCGACCCGCGGCAGATCTACCGGCGCCTCTCCCCCGGCGTCGTCACGATCATCTCGATCTTCGACGGCAACGCCTTCCAGGTGGGCGAGGACGGCAGCGGCGGCCAGGGGTCGGGCTTCGTGCTCGACGGCCAGGGCTACGTGGCGACCAACGCCCACGTGGTCACGGAGGAGGCGACGGGCGACCGGGCCGGCGAGGTCTACGTGGAGCTGTCCGACGGCAACCGCGCCAAGGCGGAGATCGTGGGCGTCGATCTGAACGCGGACGTGGCGCTGCTCAAGATCGACCCGAGCGGCCTGTCGCTCACGCCCCTGAAGCTCGGCTCCTCGCACGACATCACGGTCGGCGAGCCCGTGGCCGCGATCGGCAGCCCGTTCGGCGAGCGCCAGTCGCTGAGCGTCGGCGTGGTCTCCGCCGTGGACCGCAACATCAGCTCGCTCACCCGCTTCGGCATCGGCGACGCGATCCAGACGGACGCGGCCATCAACCCGGGCAACTCGGGCGGTCCGCTCCTCGACGCGCGCGGCAACGTCCTCGGTATCAACGCGCAGATCAAGACGAGCTCGGGCGGCGGCGAGGGCGTGGGCTTCGCGGTGCCGGTGGACGCGGTACGGCGCTCGCTCGACGAGCTGCGCGCCAAGGGCCGCGTGGACTACGGCTACCTCGGCGTCACGACGCTGTCGGTCTGGCCGCAGCTCGCGGACCGGATCGACGCTCCGGGCGACGGCGGCGCACTGGTCCAGGAGGTGGAGGACGGCAGCCCGGCGGACGACGCCGGGCTCGAGGCGGGCGACGACGAGATCACCTTCCAGGGGCAGCCCGAGATCGTCACCGGGGGCGACCTGATCGTGGCCGTCGACGGCGAGCGGCTCACGCGGACGCACGACCTGACCGACATCATCAGCGCCTACGGCGCCGGCGACACGGTCACGCTCACGGTCGACCGCGAGGGGGAGCAGCGCGACGTGAAGGTCGAGCTCGGCCGGCGGCCGGGCGGCTCCGGAAGCTGACCCCGGCCGTCTACGCGCTATTTTGGGAGGCGTGGCGGAGGAGCGCAACGTGGCTGACGGCCGCGACGTGTCGTTGACCATTCCCGCTCGTCCGGACTACCTCGTCCTCGCGCGGCTCGCCCTCTCCGCCGTCTGCCGCCTCACTCCGCTCTCCGCCGAGGAGGTCGCCGACCTCAAGCTGGCGATCACGGAGGCGGCCAACGACTTCGTCGACGACGGCCGCTCGCTCGACGACGAGTCACGCGTGAACTTCAACTTCCGGCTCCTCGACGACCGCCTCCTGATGGAGCTCGACGGGCCGTCCAGCCCCGTCGCGCAGATGGAGCAGGAGCTCAGCCGGGCGATCATCGACGCGACCGTCGACGAGTGCGCCTTCGGCGACCAGCACACGCGCCTCGTTAAGTACCTGGCCCACGCCGGATAGGCTGCCGCAGCGCATGCTGCAGCCGATCGCCGTCGGCCAGAAGAGCCTCGCCGGCTACACCCACCTGGCCGGGCGCCCGCTGATCGCGGAGATCAAGGAGCTCGCCGAGGGGCTCGAGGGCCTGCGGGTCCTGCACGTCTCCGCCACCGCGTTCGGCGGCGGCGTCTCCGAGATCCTCTACACGCTGATCCCGCTCATGAACGACGTGGGCATCGAGGCGGAGTGGCAGGTGATGCTGGGGCGCGAGGAGTTCTACAACGTCACGAAGCGCCTCCACAACGCGCTCCAGGGGAACCCCGACGAGCTCAGCGCAGACGAGTGGAAGGTGTTCGACCGCTACAACGCGATGAACGCCACCGAGATCACGGGCGGGTGGGACGTGATCATCGTGCACGACCCGCAGCCCGCCGGGGTCCGGCGCCACGTCCCCGAGAAGGGCGCGCGCTGGATCTGGCGCTGCCACATCGACCTGTCGTCGCCGAACGAGAGCGCGGTCGAGCACATGGTCCCGCTGATCGGCGAGTACGACAACACCGTCTTCCACCTGCAGGACTACGTGCCGGCGGCGCTCGGCGCGGGCCGCGACGGGGTCCGCATCGTCCCGCCCGCGATCGACCCGCTCTCGCCGAAGAACATGGCGCTCTCGCCCGAGGACGCCTCCTTCGTGTGCGACCAGTTCGGCATCGACGTGGACCGGCCGCTCATGTGCCAGGTCTCGCGGTTCGACCCGTGGAAGGACCCGATGGGGGTCATCGACGCGTACCGGGTGGTGAAGCGGGACCTGCCGGAGGTGCAGCTCGCGCTCGTCGGCTCGATGGCGCTCGACGATCCGGAGGGCTGGGAGTTCTTCAACACGACGATGGCCTACGCCGACGGCGACCCGGACGTGCACATCCTCAACAACTTCAACAACGTCGGAGCGATCGAGGTGAACGCCTTCCAGTCGCAGGCCGACGTGGTGATCCAGAAGTCCACGCGCGAGGGATTCGGGCTGACCGTCTCGGAGGCGCTCTGGAAGGCGCGCCCGTTCATCGGCGGGGACGTCGGGGGCATCCCGCTCCAGGTAGAGGACGGCGAGACCGGCTTCCTCGTGAGCTCGCCCGAGGACTGCGCCGACCGCTCCCTGCGGATCCTGCGGGAGCCCGACCTCGGCAAGCAGCTCGGCCGCTCGGGCAAGGAGCACGTGCGCCGGAACTTCCTCACGCCCCGGCTGCTTCGCGACTGGCTGCGTATCTTCCAAGAACGATGAGCCAGGAGACGCCCCTCGTCCTCGTCTCGAACCGCGGCCCCGCGACCTTCGAGCGGGGCGAGGACGGCACGGTGGCGCCGCGTCGCGGCGGCGGCGGGCTCGTCACCGCGCTGACCGGGCTGGTGCACCACCGCGAGGCGGTCTGGGTCGCGTCGGCAATGACGGACGAGGACATCGAGGTCAGCCGCGAGCACGGCGGCGGCAGCTTCGAGATGGAGCTCGACGACGCGAGCTACCGGCTGCGCCTCGTGGAGAGCGACCCCGTCGCGTACGACCGCTTCTACAACGTCGTCGCAAACCCGATGCTCTGGTTCATCCAGCACTACCTCTGGGACCTCTCCAACGCCCCGGACATCCGCCGGCACGAGGTGGAGGCCTACGAGCAGGGCTACTGCCGGGTGAACGAGGACCTCGCCCAGGCCGTGCTCGAGGAGGTCCAGGGCCAGTCGGGAGCGGTCGTGATGCTCCACGACTATCACCTCTACACGGCGCCCAAGTTCATCCGGCGCGAGCGGCCGGACCTCTTCCTCCACCACTTCGTCCACATCCCGTGGACCCAGCCGGACGCCTGGCGCGTGCTGCCCTCGGACATCCGCGAGGACCTCTTCGAGGGGATCCTCTCGAACGACATCATCGCCTTCCACACACGCTCCTACCGGCGCAACTTCCTGCTCTGCTGCCGCGAGCTCTTCGACCTGGACGTGGACGAGGAGGCGGGCGTGGTCCACTTCGACGGCCGCGAGGTCTGGGTGCGCTCGTACCCGCTGCCGATCTCGGCCCAGTCCTTCCACCGGAACGCGCAGCGGCCCGAAGTCCACGAGTACGGCCGCGAGATCCTGCGCCGCCGGCGCGAGCACATGCTCCTCCGGGTAGACCGCGCCGACCTCTCGAAGAACGTGCTGCGCGGCT
>JAFGJG010000189.1 GCA_016929195.1 Thermoleophilaceae bacterium | reverse complement strand
GTGGAGGCGATCGAGGAGGGCCTGAGGGAGAAGGCGGAGGAGTTCCGCGAGAAGGGAGGGGAGCTGTACGTGGAGGCGGAGGACTGAAGGGAGACGGCGCGCGCTACCGGGTCACTCCGGGTCCGCTGAACCAGATGCCGTTGGGTGCTTCGGAACGGGCCGCTGCGATGTCGGGCCATCCGTCCCCATCGAGGTCGGCGATGGCCACGCCGTACATCGAGCCCCTGCCGTCATTCCACGGCGCCTCGCTGAACGCAGGCTGCCTCCCGCCCTCATTGAAGAAGATCGACCCCACGGCCTCTTGCCGCCCGACGACGATGTCGAGCCTCCCGTCGCGATTCAGGTCGGCCACGCCGATGGAGTAGGGCGCGCCCGTGCCTGCGCCGAGCGCGACCGGCAGCTCGAACGTACGGCGGCCCGCCCCGGCGTAGAGGAAGAGCCCGTCCTTCTCGTCACCGACCACGAGGTCGGGGACGCCGTCGCCGGTGACGTCCGCGGCCGCCGCCGCGCGGATCTGCGACGCGGCCGGTCCCACCGGCGTTCCTGCCGCGGCGGAGCCGCCTGTTCCGGCGTTCCAGAAGATCAGGTTCTGTCCGCCATCGCGGTGCGGCACGAACAGGTCGATCCTGCCGTCGCCGTCGAGATCGGCCGCGACGATGATCGTCGCCGACTGCGTGGCGAGCGGATCGCAGGCGGGGAAAGCGCCTGTGCCGTCGTTGAGGCAGACGAAGCTCGGGCGCGGGTTGGCCGGGTTGGAGCTGCGGTTGGCGACGATGAGATCTGGGCGCTCGTCACTGTTCAGGTCGGCCACGGTCACGTAGCGCGTGGACCAATCGGGCTGGCCGAAGGCGCCGGCGACCTGGTACCTCCCCGTGCCGTCGTTGAGGTACACGAGCTTGCGGTCGGGCCGGTCGTTGCTGACCACGATGTCGAGGTCGCCGTCGCCGTCGAGGTCGGCGAGCGCGGTCGAATAGGTGCGGTCCGGCGCGTCCGACAGGTCCTCGGTGGTGAAGTGCCCTTGGCCGTCGTTGCGCAGCACCCGGTTGGCGAGCGGCCAGTGACGCCCCTTGGCGAGCACCACGTCCGGCGTCCCGTTGCCGTCCACGTCACCGATGCTGACGCTGGCCGAGGTCTCGCTGGTCGACTCCAGCAGGAGCACACGGCCGAACGACCGCAACTCGCTGCCCTGGCCCCGTGCCGGCGGGGCGACGAGGGCGCAGCAGAGGAGCACCAGCAGCGGTACGGCGCTTGAATGCTTCACGGGTCGCGGCTCCGGTTGCTCGTCGGCGGTCCTCAGCTCCCTCGGATTCGCGCGCTGCACTTGATCTCCACGCGGGCCGCGGGCCGTGGCAGCGCCGTGACGGCGAGCGTCGCGCGCGCCGGCGGGTCGACGGGGAAGAACTCGATGTAGACGGAGTTCATCGCCGCGTAGTCTGCCATGTCCGTCAGGAAGACGGTGCACTCGTCGACGTCCGCCATCGTCGCGCCCCCAGCCAGCAGCGCTGTCCTGATGTTCTCGAGAGTCTGCCGTGTCTGCGCGGGCACGCCGCCATCGACGATGTCCTGCGTCCCCGGCTTGATCCCCGTCATGCCCGACACGAACACGCGGTCGCCACTGCGGATGGCCACCGAGTAGGCCGGAACCAGCGGCGCGATGCCGGGGGGATCCACGGCCTGCCGGCCGGAGGCTCGTGGGCCGGCGGACGGGGCCACGGAGGAGCGCGCCGGCACCACGATGGGCTCGAACCAATTGGGCCTGATGAAGCGGCTCGCCGGTGAAGCGGCCGCGACCTCCTGTCGGAAGCGCTCGCGGTCGGCGAGGTCCGCCGCCGACGGATTCGGATTGCCGTAGGCATCGGCGTGCGTGGGGATGACGAGCGCCGGTCCGCCCAGCGCCCGTAGCAGCCGGCCCGTGAAGTCGCGGATCTCGAGACGCTGGCTATTGGATCCCACCAGAGCGATGTCGGGTCGGAGCCCCTCCATCTCGCGCTCGATGTAGTTCATCGAGCCCATGATGAGGACTTCGTGCCCTCCGATGCGCAGCAGGTAGGCGAGGCTGCCGCCTTCCACGTAGTCTTTGCGCCGGAGCGGCGCGCGCAGCCCACGCGGAGCGGTGCCGACGAGGCCGCGCGTGTTGTTGTAGTAGTGCTTCTTGTCGAGCGCGCTGTGGATGCCGGGAATCACGCGCAGGGAGAAGTCGCCGAACTCGTAGTCCTCGCCGCCGATCACGGTGATCAGCGAGCTGTCCGGCACGTCGTAAGCGCGCGCGAGGTTCGCCGCCGTCTCATGGCCGATGATGACGGCGCCGGTGCGGCGCGAGATGTAACCCGCGTCGAGCGCATGGTCCGAGTGCCCGTGCGTGATCACGATGTAGTCGGCGCGCTGGACGTGCGCGTTGATCAGCGCGGTGTCCGCGGGATAGAAGTCGTTCGGGCCGATCTCGGGCGCGGGACCGGAGGGCCTCCAGCGGGCAAACTGGGTGAGGAACGGGTCGACCAGGATGACCTTGCCTCCATCCGTGATCTCCCAACCCGCATTGCCCAGGTAGGTGAGGCTCACCTCGCCGCTCATGAGCGTGGCGGCGGCTGGCGCCGGTCGCGATTGCTGACCGTCGGCCTGCGCGCTCAGGGTGCATGCGAGGAGCACTCCAAGCGCCATCGTGGCTCGTCTGTACATGGTGCCTCCGGAAGGATGCCGAGCGGACTCGGCAATCTCGGGAGCGGGCCGTGCGGGCGAAAGTGGCCGACTTGCCCGGTTCCGTTCTGCGGGGCAAGTTCG
>JAFGJG010000188.1 GCA_016929195.1 Thermoleophilaceae bacterium | reverse complement strand
TGGGAGCGCGACGGCGACGCGATCAGGAAGACCTTCGAGGGCGAGGACTTCATGTCGTCCGTGAACCTCGTGGACAGGCTGGCCCCGGTGGCCGAGGAGATGAACCACCACCCCGACCTCGAGATCTCGTGGAACAAGGTGACGGTGGTGCTCTCCACCCACTCCGAGGGCGGGCTCACCGGCAACGACTTCGAGCTCGCGTCTCGTATCGACGGTCTCGCCTGAGATCGCTGCTAGTGTCGCGCTCTCGCCGATGAGCGACGACGAACTCCCGCGAAGTAGCCGGCGCAGGGTCCCCGCACGGGGGCTCGGCGCGCCCCGATGACCGAGTTCCTCTTCCTCCTCGGGGTCATCGTGCTGGTGGCCGCCAACGGCTTCTTCGTGGCGGCCGAGTTCGGTCTCGTGCGCGCTCGCCAGTCGCGGCTCGAGCAGATGCGCGACGACGGCGTCCGCGGCGCGGCGCTGGCGCTCAAGCAGCTCGACCAGATCGACGAGTACCTGTCGGCCTGCCAGCTGGGCATCACGATGGCCTCGCTCGGCATCGGCTTCCTGGGCGAGCCCGCGATCGCGTCCCTCCTGGAGGCGCCGCTCGGCGAGGTGGCGAGCCACGGCGTGGCCGTGGTGATCGCCATCTCGATCGCGTACCTGCTCACCACGGCGCTCCACATCACGCTCGGCGAGCAGGTTCCGAAGATCTACTCGATCGTCCACGCCGAGGGGACGGTCCGGCGCACCGCGCGGCCGCTCGAGTTCTTCAAGCGCGCCCTGTGGGCGCTCATCTGGCTGCTCAACTCGGCCTCCAACGCGATCCTGCGCCTCATCGGAGTCGACCCCCGCGCCGAGTTCGACGAGGCCAGCTCCTCCGAGGACCTCAAGTTGCTGATCGCCCAGAGCGCCCACGGCGGCAAGCTCGACCCGGGCGAGGCGGGGATGCTCTCGGGCGTCTTCCACCTGCACGAGCAGCAGGCGCGCCAGGTGATGACGCCGATCCCCGCCGTCGTGACTGTCGACGTGGCCGAGAACGTGGAGACCGCGCTGCGCCGGATGGTCGACTCGGGCCACACCCGCCTGGTGGTGACCGAGGACGGCAACACCGACCGCATCCGCGGGATCGTCCACGCGAACTCGCTCGTCCGGCTGCTGATGGCCGAGGGGCCGCAGGCGTCGATCAAGAGCGCCGTCAAGGACGCGTTGATCGTGCCCGAGACGAAGCCGCTCGACGACCTGCTGGCCGACCTCCAGCGCGAGCGCGCCTCGATGGCCGTGGTGGTGGACGAGTACGGCCGCACCGCGGGCATCGTCACGATCGAGGACATCATCGAGGAGGTGGTCGGCGAGATCGCGGACGAGACCGACCCGGCCGTCGCCGGGATCCGGCGGCTCGCGAACGGCGACTGGTGGGTTCGCGGCCACGTGCCGATCACGGACCTCCAGGACTACGGGCTCGACCTGCCGATCGACTCCGAGGCCTACAACTCGGTCGGCGGGTACGTGTTCGGCGAGCTCGGCCGGCTGCCGAAGCGCGGCGACATGGTCCAGACGAACGGCTACTCGATCCGCGTGGAGTCGGTGCGCCAGAACCGGATCGACGCGGTCAGGATCCGCGACCACCACAACGAGGGGCGCGCCGACGCACCCGTGCCGCGACCGGTCGAGGAGGCCGCGGCCACGCCGCGGGGCCAGGAGCCCCCGCCCGATTCCTGATCCGTCCGCCGCGCGTCTTACTTTGGCGCGGCATGTGGTGCGTCAAGCTGAGTGACTCGGAGCGTGACGCGTTGCGCGCGCTGATCAAGGAGCAGGTCGCGCAGGTGGGGGAGGATGAGATCAGCCCGGCGCTCGAGGGGGCGCTCGAGGCGCTCGACCTCGCTCGCTGGGACGACCTGCCCGAGGCGTCGCTTCCGTGGGACCGGGTCTCGGAGCTCGCCGGCAAGCAGGGCATCGGGGAGGCCGACGTGGTGTGGGACCTGGCGGCCGGGATGGCCAGCGCCGGCCGCCGCCGCGAGGGCCCCGGTCAGTCGTAGGCGAAGAAGCCCTGCCCCGACTTCCGGCCGAGCTTGCCCTCGGCCACCAGCTTGCGGACGCGGTCGGGCACGTCCGCGCCGATCGCCTCGCCGATCGCCGCCGACACATCCAGGCCGACGAAGTCGAGCAGGGCGAGCGGCCCCATGGGGTGGCCCGCGCCCAGCTTCATGCAGGTGTCGACCGCCGCGGCGTCGAGGCCGCCACGCTCGAGCAGGCGAACGGCGTCGAAGAGGTAGGGGAAGAGCAGCCGGTTGACGACGAAGCCGGCCGAGTCGGGCACCTCGACGGCGGTCTTCTCGAAGCGACGGCAGAGGTCCCGGAAGAACTCGCGCGTGTCCTCCGTGGCCTCCTCGGGGAAGCACAGCTCCACGAGCTCCATGCGCGGCACGGGGTTGAAGACGTGGAGGGCGGCGAACCGGTCCGGGCGGCCGCTCGCCTCGGCCAGCGCCCGCACCGACAGCGACGAGGTCGTGCTCGCGAGGTAGGCCCGCTCGGGCAGCACCTTCCCGAGGCGGCCGAGCACCTCGCTCTTGACCCGCTCGTCCTCGGTCACAGCCTCCACGGCCACGTCGCACTCGGCGAGCGCGTCCAGGTCCGTCACCACAGCGGCGTCCTCGACCGCAGCCGCGGCGCTCTCCGCGGAGCTCTCGCTGCGCGCCCAGAGCACCACGTCGTGGTGGTCCACGGCCACGCGCGCGAGCCCGCGAGCGATGGCCCCGGAGCCCACAATTCCGAACTTTTCAGGCATTCCAGAGCCTTTCCGCGGCACTCAGAGGATGTCTGGCTGACTGGACAGTCAATCGAGTACGCTTACCACAAGCGACGCTGGAGGAAGAGGCAGAATGCAGAACGGGCACGGGCGTGAGGTAGTGATCGTCGAGGCGGTTCGCACCCCCATCGGGCGCGGCCATCCGGAGAAGGGCTACTACAAGGACACCCACCCGAACGAGCTCCTCGGCAAGTGTTACACCGAGGTCATCGATCGTGCGGGGATCGACGCCTCGGAGGTCGAAGACGTCATCACCGGCTGCGTGCAGCAGTACGGCGAGCAGATGTTCAACGTCGGCCGCAACGCCTGGCTCCAGGCGGGCCTCCCGATCGAGACCCCGGCCACCACGGTCGACCGCCAGTGCGGCTCGGCCCAGCAGGCAGTGAACTTCGCCGCCGCCCTGATCGCCTCCGGCGTCCATGACGCCGCGATCGGCTCGGGTGTCGAGCACATGGGCCACATCCCCATGGGAGTCGGCTTCAAGTGGACCGACGAGGTCGGCTCGCCCTGGCCCGAGGAGCTGATGAACCGCTACAACCTCGTGCCGCAGGGCATCTCGGCGGAGATGATCGCCGACAAGTGGGAGATCCCCCGCTCGGAGCTCGACGAGATCGGCGTCCGCTCCCACCAGCTCGCGCACCAGGCGACCGAGGAGGGCCGCTTCGAGCGCGAGATCGTGCCCTTCCAGGTGAACGGCGACACCTACGTCACCGACCAGGGCATTCGCCCCGAGACCAACCTCGAGACGCTGTCGCAGCTGAAGCCGGCCTTCAAGCCGGACGGCCGGGTCACGGCGGGGAACGCCTCGCAGATCTCGGACGGCGCCGCCGCGGTGCTGCTGATGGCGCGCGAGAAGGCCGACGCCCTCGGGCTGAAGCCGCGCGCGCGGATCGTCGACCAGACGACCGTCGGCGTGGACCCGGTGATCATGCTCACCGGCCCGATCCCGGCCACGCGGAAGCTGCTCGAGCGCAACGGGATGACGATGGACGACATCGATCTCGTGGAGATCAACGAGGCCTTCGCCTCCGTCCTCGCCGCCTGGCGCCGCGAGCTGGAGCCGGACATGGACCGCGTGAACGTGAACGGCGGCGCGATCGCGCTCGGCCACCCGCTGGGCTCGACCGGCGCCCGCCTGATCACGACGCTGCTGCACGAGCTCGAGCGCTCCGACAAGGAGACCGGCCTCGTGACGATGTGCTGCGGCGGCGGGCTCGGCACCGGCACGCTGATCCAGCGGCTGTAGGGCGCGTCCACCCTGGGTAAGACGGCAAGGATGCCGTCAAGCCAGACAACGCTGCTCGCGGGGCGCTACCGGGTGCTCCGGCGCCTCGGGTCCGGCGGGATGGCCACGGTGGTCCTGTGCCACGACGAGAGGCTCGGCCGGGAGGTTGCGGTCAAGCGCCTCCACGCCCACAGCCCGGAGGACATGGAGAAGCGCTTCGCGCGTGAGGCGCGGCTCGGCGCGTCACTGAACCACCCGAACCTCGTCTCGATCTTCGACACCGCGATCGACGACGAGGGCGTGCTGATCGTCATGGAGTACGTGGACGGCGAGTCGCTGTCGCAGGCGCTGCGCCGCGGGCCGCTCGAGCCGCGGCGAGCCGGGGCGATCGCGGCCGGGCTCGGCGCGGCGCTCGACCACGCCCACGCCCAGGGCGTCGTGCACCGTGACGTGAAGCCGGCGAACGTCCTCCTGCGCGGGGACGGGGTGGCGAAGCTCGCGGACCTCGGCATCGCGACGGCCGCCGGGCAGACGCGGATCACGCGCAGCGACATCGTGCTGGGCACCGCGGCCTACATGGCGCCGGAGCAGCTCGACGGCGAGGAGGCCGGGCCGGCCGCGGACGTCTACGCGCTCGCCGCCGTCCTGTTCGAGGCGCTCACGGGAGCGAAGGCCCGCAGCGGCCGGACCCCGCTCGAGATCGCCCACAGCATCGCGACCGAGCCGCCGCCCGACCTGCGCGACCACCTGCCCGGCGCCGCGCCCGCGGCCGCCGACCTGCTGAAGCGCGGCCTCGCGCGCAGCCCCGGCGCGCGGCCGCGATCGGCCGGCGAGCTGGGCTCCGGGCTGCGCGACGCGCTCGAGCGGCCCGCCGAACGCACGGCCCCGACCCGCCGCGTGGCGGCGGCGGCCCCGTCCCGGCGCTCCACCGCGGCGCCACTGCTCGTTGCGCTCGCCGCCGCGGCCGTGCTCGTGGCGGCCGGGGTGGCGCTCGTGGCCGGCGGCGGCGGCGAGGAGAGCCCGGCGCCCGAGACCCGCGCGCAGCAGCCTCGCACCGTCACCGAGCGCGAGACGGTCACGGCGCCCGCCCCCGCCCCCGCGCCGGCGCCGGCGCCCGCCGCCACCGGCTCCGGCCTGAACGCCCGGGGCTTCGAGCTGATGCAGGCCGGCCGCTACGAGGAGGCGGTGCCCGTCCTCCAACAGGCGGTCGAGTCATGGCCCGAGGACAGCCAGGACATCGAGTACGCCTACGCGCTGTTCAACCTCGGCGCCTCCCTCAGCCGCTCCGGCAACCCGGAGGCGGCTATCCCCTACCTCGAGAAGCGCCTGACCTGGAACGACCAGCGCAAGGCGGTCGAGAAGGAGCTCAAGGAGGCCCGGAAGCAGGCCGGAAAGGCCTAGACGCCGCCCCGCCCGCGTAAGTCGTCGACATTTCTCGCCGCATTGGCCACTTTTGTCGACGTTTCGGCCGGGCGGGCGGCTAGGCCGGGACGGCCGCGCCGAGCGCCTCGACGATGCGCGGCCGGTCGCCGAACGGGAGCGCCAGCAGCGTGTCCGCCCCGGCGCGCTCGTAGGCGGCGAGCCGCTGGTCCAGCTCGCCGTAGTCGCAGCAGATCGCCGAGCCGTCGATCAGCTCGGGCGTGAGCGCCCTCGCCGCGCCCTCGCGGTCGCCCGCGCCGAACAGGCGCTGCACCTCCCGCGCGGCGTCGCCGTGGCCGAAGCGCTCGGCCGTCTCGACGTAGAAGTTCTTCTCCTTCGCGCCCATCGCCCCGAGGTAGGTGGCCAGCCAGGGCCGCGCGAGATCGCGCGCGCGGTCGCGGTCCTCGTCCACGCAGATGAGCGCCGCCGGAGCGATGTCCACGCCGGTGCCCTCGAACGGCTTCAGCAGCTCCGGCGCGCGCTCGGGGTTGAACATGAACGGGATCCAGCCGTCGGCGATCTGCGCCGTCTGCTCGATCGCCTTCGGGCCGATGGCCCCGAGGTAGATCGGGATGCGCTCGCTGACCGGCTTCGCGAGCAGCTTGAGCGGCTTGCCCAGCTCGCTGCCCTCGAGCGGGAGCTTGAACTCCTGGCCGTCGTACTCGAGCGGCGCCTCCCGGGCGAGCGCGCGGCGCACGATCTCCACGTACTCGCGCGTGCGCGCGAGCGGCCGCCGGAACGGCACGCCGTGCCAGCCCTCGGAGACCTGGGGCCCGGAGACGCCCAGGCCGAGCCGGAAGCGCCCGCCGGAGAGCACGTCGAGCGTGGCGGCGGTCATCGCGGTCGCGGCGGGCGTCCGCGCGGGGATCTGCATGAGCGCGGAGCCGAGCCCGATCCGCTCCGTCTTCGCGCTGAGGTGGCCGAGCACGGAGACGGCGTCCTGGCCCCAGGCCTCGGCCACCCAGACCGAGTCGAGGCCGACCCCGTCGGCCTGCTCGGCGAGGGCGATCTGCTCCTCCGCGGAGAACCAGGGCCAGTAGGCCACGTACAGGCCGACGCGCACACTGGCATTCTATGCCCGACGTGGCCGTCGTCCTCTGGCACATCGAGGTCTCGCATTACAACGAGAAGGCCCGCTGGGCGCTCGACTACAAGAGCGTCCCGCACGAGCTGCGCGTGCCCATGCCCGGCTTCCACGGCCTCACCGCCCTGCGGCTGACGCGCGGGAAGTGGCGCCGCCTGCCGGTGATCGAGATCGACGGCAGGCGGATCGGCGACTCCACCGCGATCATCGCCGCGCTCGAGGAGTACGCGCCGGACCCGCCGCTCTACCCGGCGCGCGACGCGGACAGGCGCCGGGCGCTCGCGCTCGAGGACTGGTTCGACGAGAACCTCGGGCCCGAGATGCGCCGCTACGTCTGGCACCACACGCTGCCCGACACGGACGTCGTCGCCCGCACGCTCTTCCAGGAGCAGGGGACGAGGCGCGAGCGCTTCCTCCGCGCCACGGCGCCGGTGGCCCGCGTGGCCGTGAGGGCCGACTACACCGTCAACGCCCAGACCGCCGCGCGCGCTCGCGACCGCGTGGTCCAGGCGATGGACAAGCTCGAGGCCGAGATCGGCGAGTCGGGCTACCTGGCGGGCGACCGCTTCAGCGTGGCCGATCTCACCGCGGCCGCGCTGTTCACCCCGCTGGTGGCCCCTCCGGAGCGGCCCTACGCCCCGACCGCGCGCGTGCCCGCGGTGCAGGAGCTGCGCGACGAGCTGATGGCGCGCCCGGGCGGCGAGTGGATCGAGCGCATCTACGCCCTCCACCGCGGTGCGCCGCGGGCACGGGAGGCGCATGTCGTCGGCGGCTGAGGCGCGCACCGCGTTTCTCGAGCTCGTGCCGAGCGACGAGGAGCGCATGATGCGCGACACGGTCGGCGCGATCTGCTCCGGCTTCGGCCCCTCGTACTCGCGCCGCAAGCACGCGGAGGGCGAGCCGCCCACGGAGCTGTGGGACGCGCTGGCCGAGAAGGGCTACCTCGGCGTGAACATCCCCGAGGAGTGGGGCGGGGGCGGGCTCGGGATGTCCGCCCTGGCCGCGGTCGGCG